>JAJBSY010000346.1 GCA_020861205.1 Deltaproteobacteria bacterium
ATATCCATACGACCCAATCCCCGCTCGTGGGCGAGGCGGATATGCCCGACCTGGCGCGGTTCGACCGTCCGGCCGTACCATTGGTAGGAGGCGATCGCCGTCGCGTCCGCCGCCACCGGGTCGGCGGAGGCGATCACTTCGCGCGGCGTTATGACCTCGCCGGGACCGGAGGGCCCCCTGGTCGTCAGGACGCGGATGGCGTCGATGACGGCCAGATCGGGCTTGAGCCGCGTATTCAGGTCCACGATGGACGTTTGCAGGTCATACCGCGAATGCATACTGCGCCTGTCGTATATCAGCCCCATCTGCCCCTTGAGCGACAGGGAAACGCCCGCGCCGCCATGGTGCTTCGCGACAGGCACCGCGATGATGACGTCCGCGGCCAGCACATCCGTCATCACCACGTTGCTTTTCATTTCCAGGCCGTCCAGGAATTGGGCGTCACGGTAAAAGGCCGGGGCCATCAAATGGCGGCAGATACCCGCCTCTATGCTGTCGCAGGCGTCCCGGATGCCGGACTGGATGAGGGCTTGTTCCGGATTTTGCAGGGAATGGTCAAGAACGCGCACGGAGGAGGCCCCGGCTTCCTTGACCATGGCCAAAACCTCCCGCACCACCTCCGGGTGCGTGTTGGTGGCGCTTTCCGGCGTGTTCGCGAAACTCATGTTGGGCTTGATGACGACCCGTTGACCGGGCTTCACGAACCGGCCCATGCCGCCGAGGGCCTGAACGGCCGCCCGCGTCGCGGCGGCGGGGCTGCCCTTGGCGATGGCCACGTCGGGCGGCGCGGAGGAAGAGGCAGCGGAAAGCGCCTCGGCCGGGCATAAAAGGCCGGGAGCGACGCCCGCGAGGAGCACGCCGCGCATCTGCCACTTGAGGAAGGTGCGTCTGTCCATACGCTCTCCTGAGTCCATAAGCCGTGCACGGCCGGACTCGTATTAGATGTCTCTCTTTTTCAAAAAAGCCCGCCGGTTCTGGTTTTCGTCCCTTGCGGCCCGATTGTCTCTGATAATTTTATATCGCGCCACCCGCTTATGCACACGTGGGCCGGGCCAGCGGTTCCGGTTTGCCGCCCCGCGTCACGTCATGCCGCGACGCCGCATACGGACCTGGAAACCATGGCACGTCCCGAAGCCGTTCTTCCACTCCTTCACTCCGGGAGACGAACCGACAAGACCTCGATCTCTTCAAAACCGTATTTGATCCGCGCCCGCCTGTCCAGCCCGAGCCGTTGATCCGGACGCATTTTCGCATTTTCCGCTTGACGATGCCGCGCAAAATATATAGCTATTGCTTCTTGCCTCACGAGCGTAGGCGCGTAGCTCAGGGGTAGAGCACTTCCTTGACACGGAAGGGGTCAGCAGTTCAAAGCTGCTCGTGCCTACCAGAAAAGATGCAGATGGGGAGGTGTTTCGCACCTCCCCTTTTCATTGCGCCTTGTTCCGGAAGGGGAATGCCGCGAGCTTCCCTTTGGATCCAGGAACATCCCGGCGGTATGCGGGCGGGGTCCGCGTTTCGTAATCCGGCTTCGACACCGAGGAGATGCATTGTGAACGTGTTTATCGACGAGAAATCCGTCAACGTCCCGGACGGCGCCTCCATCGGCGACGTCCTCAAGGCCGGTCTTTCCGGCAAACGTTTCAAATCCGCGCTCGCGGCCATGGCCGGCGGAACCGCCTATGACCTTTCCGCTCCCGCCACCGCGCTCAAGGACGGCGACACGCTCACTCCCATAACCGCCGACACCCCGGAAGGCCTCGAAATGCTCCGCCACAGCGCGGCCCACGTGCTGGCCGAGGCGGTGCTGCGGCTTTTCCCGCAGGCCAAGGTAACCATCGGCCCTGCCATCGACAACGGCTTTTACTATGACTTCGACGTGGAAAAACCCTTCACGCCTGAGGATTTTCCGGCCATTGAGGCGGAAATGCGGAACATCGCGGAAGAGCGGCAGCCCTTTTCGCGGAAAGTCATGGCCCGCGCCGACGCCATCCGGTTGTTCGAGAAACGGGACGAGCCCTACAAGGTCGAGCTCATCAACGACCTGCCCGCGAACGTGGCCGAGGTTTCCATCTATACCATCAGCTCGTTCGTGGATCTCTGCCGCGGGCCGCACATCCCGGACACGGGTTTCCTGAAAGCCTTCAAGCTTCTTTCCGTGGCGGGCGCGTACTGGCGCGGCAACGAAAACAACCGGATGCTGTCGCGAATTTACGCAACCGCGTTTGCGGACCAGAAAGACCTGGACAAATACCTCAACCATATCGAGGAAGCCAAGAAACGCGACCACCGGAAGCTCGGCAAGGAACTGGACCTCTTCACCTTCCACGAGGACGTCGCGCCCGGCATGGCGTTCTGGCTCCCCAAGGGGATGCTCGTGCGGACCATTCTCGAGGACTTCCTGCGCAAGGAACACCTCAAGCGCGGGTTCGAGATCGTTCAGGGGCCGCAGATCATGCGCCGGGCCCTGTGGGAAAAGTCCGGCCATTACGACAACTACCGCGAAAACATGTATTTTTGCGAGATCGACGGCGACATGCACGCGGTCAAGCCCATGAACTGCGTGGGGCACATGCTTATCTACGGCCAGCACCTGCGTTCGTACCGCGAAATGCCGGTCCGGTTCTTCGAGCTGGGCCTTGTGCACCGCCACGAGAAGAGTGGCGTCATGCACGGGCTGCTCCGCGTGCGGCAGTTCACGCAGGATGACGCGCACATCATCTGCCGGCCGGACCAGCTGGAAGACGAAGTGCTGGGGGTCATCGGCTGGATCAACGACCTCTTCAACCTGTTCGGGTTCAGTTATAAAGTTGCCGTCGCGACCCGGCCGGAGAAATCCATCGGCACGGACGAGGACTGGGAAAAAGCCACCAAGGCGCTCATCCAGGCCCTTGAGCGCGTTGGCATTTCGTATACCGTCAACGAAGGCGACGGCGCGTTCTACGGGCCGAAAATCGACGTCAAGGTGACGGACAGCCTTGACCGCGAATGGCAATGCTCTACAATACAAGTGGATTTCACCTTGCCCGAACGCTTTGACCTGGTTTATATCGGGCAGGATGGCGAACGGCACCGGCCGGTTATGATCCACCGGGCCATCCTGGGATCGCTGGAACGGTTCATCGGCATCATGACCGAACACTACGCCGGCGCCTTCCCGACATGGCTCGCGCCCGTGCAGGCCATGATCGTCACCGTTACCGACGCCCAGGACGAGTTCGCGAAATCCGTCCAACGGCAACTGCGGGAAGCGGGCATCCGTGCGGAAACCGATCTGCGGAACGAAAAACTGGGCTACAAGGTTCGGAGCGCCCAGGTTGAAAAAATTCCCTACATCCTTGTCGTCGGCGACAAGGAAGTGGAAGGCGGCGGCGTGAACATCCGCCTCCGCAACGGCGAAAGCCTGGGGCTGACGCCGGTCGGGGACACCGTAAGGATGATCCTCGAAGATTGTGACAAACCCTTTAAGCAAGGAGGCATGCGCTATCGCTTCGCCTAACATGAAGCCGCGACGGGGCGAACCGCAAGACCTGGTTCGCCGCAACGAGCAGATCAGGGCGCGGGAAGTCCGCGTCATCGGAGCCGAGGGCGAGCAGCTCGGCATCTTGAACCGCAACGACGCCATTGCGGCTGCGAAAGAACTTGGGCTGGACCTTGTCGAGGTGGCGGCCACCGCCGATCCGCCGGTCTGCAGGATTTCCGTGCGGAAACCGATCTGCGGAACGAAAAACTGGGCTACAAGGTTCGGAGCGC
>JAJBSY010000139.1 GCA_020861205.1 Deltaproteobacteria bacterium
AACCATGGAAGCCACCAGGGCCGGTATCGACCACGCCATGGAATCCACAAGGGCCAGTATCGGAAAGACCATGGACGCCACCAGGGCCAGCATCGACCAGGCCATGGTGTCAACCAGGACGAGTATTGAAAAAACCCTTGAAAAATCCAATGTAATGATGAAAAAAGCCTGACCCGTCTATCCCGAAAACCCGGCTTCCATTGAGGTGGAAGCCGGGTTTTTTTGCGCCTATGGCTGTTCCCCACAGGTCAATTCCCGGCGGCCGCTCCCGCATTCTTTTTCCGGAACGCGCCCTTGGCCCGCTGGACCAGCACGTACAGGCCTGGAATGGCGAACACGCCCACCGCCGTTGCCACGATCATTCCGAAAAACACACCGGTCCCCAGGGAATGGCGGGAATTGGCCCCGGCCCCACTGGCGATGACCAGGGGCAGCACCCCCAGGATAAAGGCGAAAGAGGTCATGAGAATCGGGCGCAGACGCTGGCGACCGGCGAGCGCGGCCGCTTCATCCGGGGCATGGCCTTCCTTCTGCCGTTCCTGGGCGAACTGCACGATCAAAATGGCGTTCTTGGCCGCAAGGCCGATGAGCATGACCAGCCCCACCTGCATGAAGACATCCATGGTCAGCCCGCGCGCGAGCTGGCCCCAAACGGCCCCCAGGATGGCTATGGCCACCGAGAGCATCACGATGAGCGGCGAGGTATAGCTCTCGTACAACCCGGCCAGGACCAGAAAGCAGCAGACAAAGGCCAGGGTCAGGACCACGGCCGTCTGCCCGGCGGCCAGGAGTTCCTGGTAGGATTGGCCGGTCCATTCAAACCCAAACCCGGTGGTCAGCGTTTCCCTGGCCTTGGCCTCCATGGCCGCCATGGCCTGGCCGGAACTGTACCCCGGAGCGGGGGCGGCCATGAACTCCACCGACGGATAGAGATTGTAGCGCGTCAGGAATTCCGGCCCGCTCTTGTCCCGGGCGCTGATGAAGCTTGAGACCGGGGCCATGCTTCCGTCCCGGTTGCGCAGGTAGAAGTAACGCAGGCCTTCCGCCGAAGCGCGGTATTCATCCCTGGCTTGCATCTTGACCTGATACGTCCTGCCGAATTCCTGGAAATCGTTGATATAGGAACCGCCGAGCAGCGTGCCGAGCGTATCGTAAACGTCGGAAAGACTGACTCCCTGGCGCTTGGCCTTTTCCCGGTCCACATCGAGGCTCACGAATTTGCCCTGCAGGCTGAACGCGGTATAGGGCGAAGAGAGATCCGGCACCTTGGTGAAGGCGGTATACAGCTTCGCCATGGGTTCGGCAAGGGCCTCCGCGCTCTGGTCGTCGCCCTGGTTTTCCACCTCGAAAGTCAGCCCCATGCTCAAGCCCAACCCGTTGATGGTGGGCATGTTGAAGGCCATGACCAACGGCTCCTGGAACTGTTCCCGCGCGAGGTTCTGGGCTTTGCGGATAAGGCTCTCCGCGTCCTGGCCCGGTCCCGTGCGTTCATCCCAGTGCCGGAGCTGGACGACGAACGAAGCCACGCTGGAGCTTTTGGCTCCGGTAGCCATGTTTATGCCCCCTACGGTGGCGATGGTCTCTATTTCCGGAATGCCCTCTTTCAGCGCGGCGGCAAGCGCGTTGGAGACGTCCACGGTACGCGACTGGGCCGAGCCGTTGGGCATCTGCACCGTCATGAGGAAGGCGCGCTGATCCTCGCCCGGCACCAGGGAAGTGGGCAGGACCATCATGCCGCCGGCCAGCCCCGCGTAAACCGCGATGAAAATTATCACCGTGATCAGCCCCTTGCGCGCAACCACGCCCACCACCGTGGAATACCGCTGGAACACGGCACCCGAAAAGCGGTTGAAAAGGTCCACCACGATGAACGGTTTCCCGCCGTGTTCCTTGGGCCGCAAAACCAGGGCGCAGAGGGCCGGGCTGAGGGTAAGGGAGTTGAAGGCGGAAATGCCGACGGACAGGGCGAGCGTCAGGGCGAACTGCTGGTATAGTTTGCCGGTCAGGCCGCCGAGCATGGTCATGGGCAGAAATACCGCAACCAGCGCGAAGGTAATGCCCACAATGGTGAACCCGACATCCTTCATGGCGAGGATGGACGCTTCCTTCGGGCTGTGCCCCTCTTCCAGCCGGACTTCCACGGCTTCGACCACCACGATGGCGTCGTCCACCACGATGCCCACAGCCAGGACCAGGGCGAACAGGGTCAGGTTGTTGATGTTGAGCCCGAGCACCGGGAAAAAGGCGAATACCCCGATCAGGGAAACCGGCACCGCCACCATGGGCACAAGGCTTGACCGCAGGGAGCCAAGGAACAGGTAGACCACGATCAGCACAAGGACCAGAGCCTCGAACAGCGTGCGGACCAGTTCCTTAAGGGAGACCGTGACGAACTCGGCCATATCCAGCCCGATGTTGTAATCGATGTCCATGCCGCCTTTTTGCAGGCTGTCCTTGAACCTGCCCATGGCGGCCCTGGCGCTCTCGGAAATGTCCACCGCGTTGCCCGTGGGCAGTTGATAAATAATCAGGGAGGCCGAAGGCTTGCCATCCAGGCGGCTGAAGTTGTCGTAGCTTTCCGCGCCCAGCTCGATGCCGGGGAGCGTTATCGTTTTGCCGTTCGCGTCCACCCGTTCGAGATCGGGAGTCACGTCCACCAGGCGCACCACGCTCCCGTCCTCGTTGGCGCGCAGGACGAGGTTGCCGAACTCCCTGGGTTCCACCAGGCGGCCCTTTATCTGCCCGGTACGCTCAAATTTCACGGAAGGGGCCGAAGGCGGACTGCCGAACGCACCGGCCGCGGCAAGCTGGTTCTGGTCGTTCACGGCGTTTCGCACGTCGCCGACGGTCAGGTCGTAGTGGCGCAACCGTTCGGGGTCCAGCCACAGCCGCATCCCATAATCGCCCGCGCCGACCAGGGTAATGTCCCCGACTCCCTTGATCCGGGCAAGTTCGTCCTTAAGGAACCGGGATGCATAGTTGGCCAGGTCCAGATCGCTCACCGTCCCCCTGGGCGAATACAGGCTGATGAGCATCAGCATGTCCGGCGACTGCTTGCGGATGGTGATGCCCTGGCGCACGACTTCCTGCGGCAACGAGGCCTCGGCTTCGGCAACGCGGTTCTGCACGTCCACCAGGGCCAGGTCGTCGTTGCGCCCCACGTCGAAGGTCACGGTCATGCTCAAGTTGCCGTTGTTGAAACATTTTGAGGAAATGTAGAGCATACCTTCCGCGCCGTTGATCTGGCGTTCCAGAACGGCGGCCACGGATTCGGAAACCGTTGCCGCGTCGGCTCCGGGATAGTAGCAGGAGACGGCGATGGACGGCGGGGCCACCCTGGGATAGTTCGCCAGCGGCAGGCCTTTCAGGTTGATGAGCCCGAGAACCACGATAAGGGCGGATATGCTGGCGGCCAAAATGGGCCGTTCAATGAAGAATTTGAACATAGCGCATCCCGGGACGAGGGTTTATTGTGCGGCTTTCTTTTCCACCACTTCCACCAACATGCCCGGCTGGGCCATGACAAGCCCCTCGACCACGACCTTCCGGCCGGCTTCCAGGCCCTTGAGGATAACCCGCTTCCCGTCGAGCAAATTGCCGATTTCCACGGGCACGGCAACCAGTGTGTTCTTGTCGTCCACGGTAAACACGGCCTTGCCGCCGCCCCGCTCCACGATGGCCACTTCCGGCACGGTCACAACCTCCCGATTGCCCAGCATACAGATGACATTGACGTACAAGCC
>JAJBSY010000413.1 GCA_020861205.1 Deltaproteobacteria bacterium
ATGATCGACCGGCCACAAGTCCCGGCTTTCAGTCGCTGGCGGGGAGGGGCGGAGCGGGTGGCCGGCGCGCGCCTTTGTACGGGTCCGGAAAAACGGTCACCAGGAATTCCCGCGAAAGAAGCCTCGCCTCAACCGGCGTCCTTGTAATCCAGGCGGCTTGTCACAAAGGCCAGCGCCCCGTCGATCTCGTCCTTGTCAATGGGTTTTGAAACGTACAGGTCCATGCCCTGCTCGATAAAACGCTCGCGGTCCCCTATCATGGAATGGGCGCTGACCGCGATAACCGTTATATCCCGTTGCAATCCCGCGTTTTTTTCCGGCGCGTCGGGGAAGGCCTCGCGAACGCGCGCCAAGGTTTCTTCCGTGGGGGGAAAGGCCGCGACATCCGCGTTGCGAATGCGTTGCACCAGCTCGAGGCCGTCCATTTCCGGCATGGTTATGTCGGTAAAAAGACAGTGGAAAGGATACGCCTGGAGCGCTTCCAACGCTTTTCCCCCGTCTTCGACGCACAGCACGGTATGCCCCCGCCGTTGCAGAAACGCCCGGATGGCCATGCTGCCGATGGCATCGTCCTCGGCCACCAGGATGTCCAGCGGCCGGCCCGGCGCCGCGTCGGCGTCCCGGCTAAGCGCGGGCCGCCGCCACTGTAGATATTCAGGAATATCAAAGAAAAGATCGATGCGGACGGTCGTGCCCTTGCCCAGTTCGCTCTCTATGCTGACCGAACCGTCCATCATGGAAACAAGGTGTTTGACGATGCTCAGCCCCAGCCCCGTTCCGGCGAACTTCCTGCGATGCGAGCTTTCCACTTGCGAAAAGGCGTCGAACACGCCCGCCAGCTTGTCCTTGGGGATGCCGATGCCGGTATCGGCGACCTCCACGGCGATTCTCGCCCGGCCCCCGGGCGTTCCGGTCAGCAGGGTGCACAGGACCGTAACGCCGCCTTCCGGGGTGAATTTAAGCGCGTTGCCCACCACGTTTAACAGGATCTGGCGGACCCTTCCCTCGTCACCGAGCAGGTTGCGGGGGATGGCCGGGTCCATGCGGCAGACGAACTTCAGCCCCTTGGCCGCGGCGGTATCCTTGAACAGGCTGAGCGCGGAGCGCACGCTCGCCTGGAAATCGAACACGTCGATGGCAAGGGGCATCTTCCCGGACTCCATGCTGGAATAATCCAGGATATCCGAAATGATGCGCAACAGCGCCTTGCCCGAAGTCTGGGCCGTCAACAGGTAATCGCGCTGCTCTTCGGCCAGGGGAAGCGAGTCGATGAGCTGGAGCATACTGAGCACGCCGTTGAGCGGGGTGCGCAGCTCGTGGCTGACGTTGGCGAGAAAGGCGTTCTTGGCCTTGTTCGCCGCTTCGGCCGCGTCCTTCGCCTCCTTCAGCTCGCGCACGAACCGGCGGCGGCGCAGGATAAGCCAGGCGCTGTTGATGAAGGTTTCGAACTGCAGCAGGTCCGACTCCTCGTAGTCCGAAGCTTTGTTGCAAACTCCGGCCAGGCAGACCATGCTGTTTCCCTCCATGCCCGGCGCGATGATGCCCCGCATGACGGCCATGTCGCCGCCGAAAACAACGTAGAGCGGTTCATCCCCCCTGCCGTTGTTGATGCTCCGGTAAACCCGGTTGCCGTTTTCGTCCGTCATCTGGATGATGAGATCCTCCGGCAGATGCCCGTCCGGCAGATACTTCCGGTCCAGGTGCTGATAATGGTCGCTCGACCAAAGAAGTCTGCCCTTGTCCGAGCCGTCTTCCTCGGGGATGAAAAAAAATCCGCTCTTGCTCTGGGTAAGCTCCAGGACGCTGTCCATGACGAAAGAAAGGACCTCGTCCTCCTCGGCGTTTTCCATCAGGGTCAGCCTGTACAGGGCCTCGAGCCGCTTTTCGTTCAACGCCGCCCGCTCCTCGGCCCGGCGTTTGCCCGTTATGTCCCGGAACTGCACCATGGCGTACCGGACCGACCCGTCCACATCCAATTCCGGCCAGAAGGAACAATCGCCGACGACCGTGCTCCCGTCCGTCATGGACACGCCGATCTCTTCCCGGACCACGGTTTTCTCCGCAAAAACCCGCTCCACGTTTCGCTGGAACAGATCATGGTAATCCCCGGCCAGCCGCCTGTTTATCTGTTCCTCGTTGGAGGCGAGGTTCCGGCCTCCCAAATAGCGGTTGACCGCCGGGTTGGCGTAGACGGGTTTCAGTTCCCGGTCGAAGCGTATGAAGAGGTCCGGGGAGTTTTCCAGCATGGAGTGATAATCCAGGTCGGAAAGGGAGGACGATGTGCGCGGCATCTCCTTGCCGTCGGGAAACATCTCCGTAAGGTCAATGGCGATGCCCGACAGAATCCAGGGCGCCCCTTCGGGCGTTTTGGCGGTTACCTGGCTGCGGAACAGCACGAGGCGCCAGGTGCCGTCCGGCCGCTTGATGCGGCAGGTGAGTTCGTACCTGTCCACAAAACCGGCATGAATGGCCAGAATCGCACGCAGCAGCAACGGCATGTCTTCCGGATGCACCCGTTCGGTCCACCATTCCTGGTTGCTGGGGCACCTCCAGTCATACCGGCACTGGACGATGTTTTCCCATTCCTCGGAATACCATGTCTGTCCCGTGCTGATGTTCCACTCCTGGGTTGCCACCCCGTAAACGCGCGGCTGTTCCAGCATGAACCACCGCGGCCCGGCATAGGCGGCGCCTTCCATGGACGGGGGGTTTTTGGAATCTTCGTACGACATGGCAGGCTCCGGGTCCTGGCGGTTCATGCGCGGCAACAACGGAATGCTATTCCCTCTATGATATAGGAGGACGACCTGAAAAAAGCAATACAATCTTGCCAAAGGCGCGGAAAGGGAAAGGCCGCGTGCGGCGCTTCCCTTCCGACTCGGGCGGCGGATGAAAAAAACCGTCCCCTTTCCGGAGAAAAGGGACGGCGTAAAAACGATCACCGCGACGCATCACACAAGGATCCGCAAGGGATTCTCAAGCAGTTCCGTTACCGACGCCTGGAACGTCGCGGCTCCGGAACCGTCCATGAGCCTGTGGTCGTATGTCAGGCAATGCCGCATGACCTTTTTCACCGTTACGGCCCCGTCGCGGAGGGCAAGCTCGTCCTGTATCTCGCAGACGCCGAGGATGGCCGCGTTGGGCTGGTTGATGATGGGGGTGAAGGATTCCCCCCGGTACATGCCGAGATTGGAGACGGAAAACGTGGACCCCGCGTATTCGTCCATGCCGAGCGTGCCGGCCCGCGCGCGGGCGGCCAGATCCCTCGCCGTCGCCGCGAGCGCTTCCAGCCCGAGCGTGTCGGCGTGCCTGATGACCGGCACGACGAGGCCCGTATCCAGGGCCACGGCCATCCCGATATGCACGTCGTCGTGATACACGATTTCCCCGCCGTCGAAGCTGACGAGCATTTCCTTGTGCAACGCCAGGGCCTTGGCAACGGCCTTCAGGATAAAATCGTTGACCGAGAACCGGGCTTCGCGCCCCTGGTTGATCCGCTCGCGGACGGCAAGCAGTTCGGTCACGTCGGCCTTGACCGTATGCGTGACCACCGGGATTTCCGTATGGGATTTGAGCATCCGCGCGCCGATGGTGGCCCGGATGCGCGACATTTTCTCCCGCCTTCCGCCCGGAACGGTTTGTTGGCCGCCCGGCCGCCCGGCCGTGGCCAGGGCCGCCAGCACGTCCTTCTGCACGATCCGGCCGCCGGGACCGCTGCCGGCCCGCGCCTTGCAGTCAAGG
>JAJBSY010000106.1 GCA_020861205.1 Deltaproteobacteria bacterium
CGTAACGTGACCTACAAGCAGCTCGAAGAGAAAACAGGCATATCAAGCCAGACGATAACGCGAGCGCGTGGAGACATGATCAGCGAATGCCGCCTTTCCACCTTGGAGGCAATCGCCAAGGCTTTGGGAGTGACCACGAAAGACCTGTATGACGAAGAAAACCAAAAAAAGTGAAAAATTTTTGCCTGGGTAACTTTCTGGGTAATAAATTTTCACCCAAAACATTAATTCAATAATTCAGCATTGGTATAGACATATTTCAAATCTCTCCCTCTCCGCCAGAAAATAAGAAACCGCCGAGTTACGATGAAGTCGCTCGGCGGTTTTCTATGGCATCATCCGTCGCGAGGCCGTTTTCAGTTCCGGCGGCGGACTACCGTGCGCCGACGCATTGCCGTACGGCGTTGACGATATCCTTCGGCAGCGTCCGGCACATATCCTCGAGGTCCGGAGAAACGGGAATCGGCACGAACGGCCCGCCGATCCGGACGACCGGCGATTTCAGGCTGTCGAACGCCTCTTCCGAAATCGCGGCGGAAATTTCCGCGCCGAACCCGCATTGCCTGGTGGCTTCGTGGGCGACAACCGCCCTGCCGGTTTTTTTCACTGAATTTAATACGGCTTCCTTGTCCCACGGGGAGAGCGTCCGCAAGTCGATGACCTCGACATCGATGCCTTCCGACGCCAATTGTGCGGCGGCCTCCAGGGCCCGGCCGACCATGATGCCGTAGGCCACGACGGTAACGTCCCCGCCCTGCCGCGCGACGTCGGCCTTGCCGAACGGAATGGTATAATCCCCTTCCGGCACTTCGCCCTTCACGCCGAACAGGAGTTTATGTTCGAAAAACATGACGGGGTTGTTGTTGCGGATGGCTGTCTTCAAGAGCCCCTTGCCCTCCGCCGGGCTGGACGGCACAACCACTTGCAGGCCGGGAATATGAGCGAACCAGGCCTCGAGGCAGTCCGTATGGTGCGCGCCCTGCATTTTCACAATGCCGTCCGGGCAGCGGATCACCATGCTCACCTTGCCCTGCCCGCCGAACATGTAACGGGATTTTGCCGCCTGGTTGACGATCTCGTCCATGCAACAGGGAAGGCAGTTGGAAAATCGCAGATCGATCACCGGCCGCATACCCGCCAAAGCCGCGCCGACCGCGCTGGAAACGATGCCCGCTTCCGAAATCGGCGTATCCATGACCCGGGATGGATCGCCTATGGCGGCCCCCAGCCCAGTATACGCGCCCATGGCGCCGCCGCACCCGTTGATATCTTCCGCCATGGCGAACACGCTGGCGTCGCGCAGCATCTCCTCCTTCATCGCTTCGAAGGTCGCTTGCAAATATGTCATTTCACTCATGGTCAGACCTCCTCATGCGTCGTAAATGTCCGTGTAGAGTTCGGAAGAATCGGGATAGGGGCTTTCGATCGCGTATTTCTTGGCTTCCCGTATCTTCTCCAGCACGGTCCCTTTAACGGGCGAAAAATCGGAGGCTTCCAGCCAGCCTTCGGCAATGCACCGTTTTTCAAAGTTCACAATGCAGTCATCCGCTTCCAGCCGTTTTTTCGCGACCGCCGCGTCGCGGTACTGCTGGCTGTCGCCAATGGTGTGCCCCATGATGCGGAAGGTTTTGCACTCCAAAAACCCGCAGCGGTTTCCAACCCCGTTTCGCGCGCGATCAACCAGGTGCCGCATCGCTTCGTAAACGGCAAAGAAATCATTGCCGTTCACGATGAAGCTTTCCATATCATAGCCGACGGCGCGTTTGGCGATATCCTGCACCGCCTGCTGACCGCCGCAGGCATGACTCGTGCCGCACGCCCAGCCGTTATTTTCACAGACGAAAATGACCGGGAGCTTCCAGGCGGCGGCCATGTTGGCCGCTTCGTGGAAGGTGCCTCTGTTGGAAGCGCCGTCACCGAAAAACACAACGGAAACGGCGTCCCTCCCCTTAAACCGGGAGGCGAGCGCCGCGCCCACGGCAAGGCCGTAGCCGCCGCCGACAATACCGTTCGCGCCGAGCATACCGACGCTGAAATCGGCGATGTGCATGGAGCCGCCTTTGCCCTTGCAGCTTCCGGTGACCTTTCCGAACAACTCGGCCATCATGCGTTTGACGTCCGCGCCCTTGGCGATGGTGTGCCCGTGCCCCCGGTGCGTGCTTTCGATATAATCCGTTTTTTTCAAACACGCGCAAGCCGCCGTGGCTATGACCTCTTCCCCGATATAGGTATGCAGGGTCCCGAGGATCTCCTCGCTTTCACGCAGGCGGATCGCCTCCAGCTCAAACTCGCGTATGGTGTGCATCGTCTCATAATACTGCAACAACTGTGTTCGGTTGAACATGCCTTCTCCTTTCCTCGTAAAACACAACGGATCCGCACGAGAGGAAGCCGCACGCGAGCGGTTCGCTTCCCGCGCTTACCGTTCCTGTATGTCTTTCAAGTCAATCATATCATTGTAGACCTTTTTGCAGGTCTCAAAATCCTTATCGACAATGGCCTGATACACCATCCAGTGCGTCCGCATACTGGTCGGGTTGTTCTGCTGGTTCCAGGCGTGCATCTGAGAAATGCCGACAGTCTTGATAAACTCGGCAATGGCGGCGCGCGCTATGGAAAATGCGTGGATAAGCAACTCGTTATGCGACATTTTGCATATCTGGGCATGGAACCCGATATCGCAATCGTTGGCGACCTGGTAAAGCCGTTCGGCCAACGCCGGATTGGTGCCGTCATCCGCGGCCCGGTACGCCAGATACGCGGTTTCGTACTTGACGCACCATTCCCGGAGTTCTTCCAGTTCTTCCCCGGTGGCCCGGTCCATGGCAAGCCGCGCGCATTCAATTTCCAGAATTTTTCGGTATTCGGAAATATCGTCGAGCACTTTGGGCGTAATGTAAAATTCCGAGATTTCGTTCATGTGCTCGCTGAAACTGAACGGGCGAACAAAAGTGCCTTCCCCGACGCGGGTATCCAGTATGCCGAGGGTGTTCAGTTTTTGCAGGGCCAGCCTGACCGTCAGCCGGTTTACGCCAAAGGCTTCGGCAAGTTCGTTTTCGGAAGGTATCTTCTGGTCGACTTTCCAGTTCCCGGAGCTTATCTGTTCCTTCATGCCGGTACAAATGAGGTCTACCGCGGACTCTTTCTTTATTTTCAAGCTTTTCGTTTCCACTGCTGATTCCTTGTTCCAATATTAAACAAATATAGGAAAAAGTATGGCCGAGAGCGTAAGGAGAGTCAATAAAGCTCAACCGGAGGAAGACCGCTGCCCGAACGGGTTCCGGAAATCAACCCTGTTTGCCCTGGGAACGCCGCCGCACCCCCGAAGGGGGCCGCCCGGATCAACCGTCCCTGACGCAGCCGCCGTCCGCGTCGCCGATTTCGCCGGTGATGAAGCTCGCGAGATCGGAAGCGAAGAAAAGTATCATGTTGGCGACCTCCGAAGGCAAGGCGCCGCGCCCGAGGGGAATGGTCTTGAGAATCCGTTCCTTGAAAGCGGGGTTTTCGGTGACGGCTTTCGTCATGGACGTCGGCGTATAGGTCGGGCACACGGCGTTGCAGCGGATTCCGAACGGCCCGCCTTCACGCGCGAGGGCCTTGGTCAGCCCGATGACGCCCGCCTTGGAGGCGGCGTAGGCGGCGGTTCCGAGGAAGCCGCCGCCTACCTTTGCGGCGACGGAGGAGATGTTGACGATGCTCCCCTTGCCGTTTGCCTTCATATGATCATAAACGGCGCTGCAT
>JAJBSY010000008.1 GCA_020861205.1 Deltaproteobacteria bacterium
TTTATTATCGACAGACCCGGACCCGAGCGATTTCGGGATTCTCTGGCGGGGGTGCTGCTGCTGGTAGAATACGTCGTCCGGAACGGGGGGGAGGTCTCTGAAGAATTCCTCAAAGGGGGTGGGGAAGGGAAACGGGCCGCGCCCGCGCGATTCCACGATTTTCTCAGTATTTATGTTGACGACAGCCGGACCCGCCGATTTGACGAGCGGTGTAAAGTCCGGGAGTGCCGCCTGGGCCGTCCCGACGCTGAAGAATATAAGAAAAGCGGACAGTAGAATGGACTTGCGAACCATGCTTACTCCTTAAAAATCGCGCCGGGGGAGACAGACCCGTACGCAATGATGGTACGTTGCTTCGGCCGGCTTCCGGCAGCCGGGAAGTGAGGGGCACAACCTGCCGCCGTCAGGTCCGGACGCGACGGGAGGCATCAACAAGGCCCATGACGGGTATATCATAAGCCCTGAGTACCCATTGTAAAGAGTTCGGGGGAGAAAAAGGAGTATTTTCCGAGAAAACCGGCCCTGCGGAAGACCCCGAACCGTCCGGGCTTTTCCTCTTAGCCCGGACGGTTTTGGGGCGTCATGCGGTGTGGTCAAATGACCTTGTTGAGCGGGTATTCGATAATGCCCTCCACCCCGGCCGCGACCAGGCGGGGGATGAGGTCGCGCACGACCTTGGTATCCACGACGATTTCAAGGGAAACCCAGCGTTTGTCCTGCTGGTTCGCCACCGTGGGGGAGTTGAGGGAGGGCAGGATGGCGAGAACCTCGTCAAGGTTGGCGGCCGGAGCGTTCATCTTGAGGCCCACAAGGCCCTCGGCGCGGAGGGCGCCCTGGAGCAGCATGGTGATCTGTTCGATCTTGGCCCGCTTGGCGGGGTTTTCCCAGGCGTCCTTGTTGGCGATGAGCTGGGTGTTGGTCACGAGCACGTCGTCGATGATCCGCAGGCCGTGGGCGCGGATGGTGGTGCCGGTTTCCGTCACCTCCACGATGGCGTCGGCCAGGCCTTCCACGACCTTGGCCTCCGTCGCTCCCCAGGAATATTGTACCCGGACGGGGATATGTTTATCCGCGAAGTACCGTTCGGTGAGGCCCATGATTTCCGTGGCAACGCGTTTCCCGGCCAGGTCTTCGGGCTTACGGTAGGGAGAGTCCCCCGCGACGGCCAGAACCCAGCGCGCCGGACGGTTGCTGGCCTTGGAGTAGACAAGGTCCGCCACCACGACCACGTCGGCGCGGTTTTCAAGTATCCAGTCCTTGCCGGTAAGCCCCGCGTCGAGGACGCCCTCCGCGACGTAAGCGGGCATTTCCTGGGGGCGGCACAGGCGCGCGGTGATGGCCGGATCGTTGATTTCCGGAAAATAGTTGCGGTTGCGCATGGAGATTTTCCAGCCGGAACGCGCGAAAAGGTTTATCGTGGCTTCTTCCAGGGATCCCTTGGGCAGACCGAATTTTACCACGTCGTTACCGGTAGTGCAGGGCATTATTTATAGACCTCCTTGGGGTCGAAAACGCGTTCGCAGCAGATGGAAACGGAACCGTCCCGGTGCAGTTCGTGGAAAAAGCAGCTTTCATAGCCTTCATGGCACGCCGCGCCGCCGATCTGGTCGATCAGCAGGAGCACGGTATCGTTATCGCAGTCCAGGCGGATGGATTGCACCTTCTGCACGTTGCCGCTCGTTCCGCCCTTATGCCAGAGTTCGGAGCGGCTGCGGCTCCAGTAATGGGCTTCGCCCGTTTCCAGGGTTTTTTTCCAGGATTCCTCGTTCATGTAGGCGCGCATGAGCACGCGGCCGGTTGTGGCGCACTGGGCGATCGCCGGAACAAGGCCGTTGCCCTTGGCGAAATCGGGGGAAAGGTTCTTCGCGCAGTCACAGGGGGTGGTCATGGGCTGTTCCTCCAAAAAGTTGCGCCCCTTCGTACTACGTTCGGTAATGGCTGGCAAGTCTCCCCGGCGGCAATCGGCAGCAATTTATTGCGTGTTTCGGAAAAAAAAAGCAGTATGCCGTACACGGGCGGTTCGCAAAAACGGGCGCGCGCCATTTTATGGAGAAAACGGATGCTGTACGCGGGAATCGCCGCCCTGGTCGTCATCGCCTGGGCCATATACACCTACAATCGGTTCGTCACGCTCGGACGCCGCGCGGGGGAGGCCTGGAGCGGCATAAGCGTGCAGCTCAAGCGCCGCCGGGATTTGATCCCCAATCTCGCGGACGTGGTGAAAGGGTATGCCGCCCATGAAAAAGGGCTGTTCAGCGAAGTCGCGGCCGCCCGCGCCGCCTTGGGGACGATTCCGGCCGATGTTCCGACACCCGAGCTCGCGGCCTCGGAAAACCGGGTTACAGGCCTTGCGGGCAAACTCGTCGCGGTGTCCGAAGCGTATCCGGACCTCAAGGCGGACACGGCTTTTCTCAAGTTGCAGGCCGCGCTCTTCGAGACGGAGGATCAGCTTCAGATGGCCAGGCGGTATTACAACGGCACGGTCCGGAACTATATGATCCTTTACGAGTCCTTCCCCTCGCTGTTGCTTCCCAAGCTCTTCCCGTTCGCGCGAAGGGAGTATTTCCAGTTGGAAAACGACGCGGACCGGGCGGCGCCGCAAGTCATCTTGTAATACCGGACAGGGTCATGAAACGGTGTTTGGCTTTTAACGCGGCGTTGCTCTTGTGCCTCCTGGGCGCCCTTACCCTCCGGCCCGTCGAAGGGCTTGCCGCGCCGGCCCGTGAGCGGATTTTGCTGTTTGACGCCACAGCCGTCTTCGATTCCACCGGAACCATGGAAGTCACCGAAAGGATAACGGTACACGCGGCCGGCCAGCGCATTGTGCGCGGTATCTTCCGCAAGCTTCCCCGCATGTGGCAGCGGGAGGACGGCAAGCGGTTCGCGTTGGAGTACGGCATTGTTGCCGTGCAACGGGATGGAAAGCCCGAGCCGTACACGGTCCGGAAATCGGACCGGGATCTTACCCTCTACATCGGGAACGAGGGGGCGAAGCTCGCCCCCGGAACGCACGAATACGCGTTGACGTATACGGTAAGCAACCACTTCAGCCGTTTTCCGGACTGGGACGAGCTGTACTGGAACGTCACCGGCAACGCCTGGGATTTCCCCATCGACAAGGCGCGGTTCCGGCTGTTGTTCCGGCCTTCCAAGGGCGCGGAACCCGTTCCCATGCCGATGCGGAGCCTTGACCTGTATACCGGATCGCAGGGCGAACGCGGGAAGAACGCCCGTCAGCTTTCCAACGGCATAATCGAAACCACGAAGGCGCTCGCGCGCGGCCAGGGGCTGACGATCGCCTGGTCCTGGCCGCGTTCGCTTCTGGCGGACGTTCCCGCCCCGCGGGAATACAGTCATTGGAAGGCGCTTCTCCTGCCCACTTCCCGGACGTTGTTCTTCTGGATCCTGCCGCTCTGGATGGCCGGGTATTTCGCCTTCCTGTATTTCACCAAACGGCCGGGCCCCATGCCCGCTATTATCCCGCTATTCAAGGCGCCGGATGGGCTTTCTCCCGGCTCCTTGCGGTACGCGCTGAAAGGGAGCTACGACGGCACCGCCTTTGCGGCGGACCTCCTGCATCTGGTGGCAAAGGGCGCGGTTTCGCTGAACGCGCAATCGGTTCCCCCCACCCTGAGGAAAGATTTCGGCGTCCGCTACCGGGGCGGGGTGCTGCAGGCCGAAGAGCAACAGGCGTTGGATCGCCTCTTCGCCCAAAGCGATTCCGTGAATCTGAC
>JAJBSY010000434.1 GCA_020861205.1 Deltaproteobacteria bacterium
GGTTCTCCCCCGTGACGGGGAACGGTCCCCCCGTCCGGCCTTTGACGCGTCCCGTTCGCGCCTTTGCGCCTCGACCAAGGGGCTCTCCCTCGGCTTACCCCCGCAATTGCCCGTTGCCCAGGACCACGAACTTGGTTGTGGTCAGCTCCCGGAGGCCCATGGGGCCGTAGGCCTGGAGTTTGCTGGTGCTGATGCCGATTTCCGCGCCCAGGCCGAGTTGCCCGCCGTCGTTGAGGCGGGTGGAGGCGTTGTGCAGCACCACGGACGCGTCCACTTCGCGCAGGAAGCGCAGCACCACGGCCATATCCCGGGCGAAAACGCATTCCGTGTGGCGCGAGCCGTACCGCGCGATATGCGCCATGGCTTCGTCAATCCCGGCCACGGATTTGACGGCCAGGGTCAGGTCGCCGAACTCCATGCCGAAATCCTGTTCGGTCGCGGGGCTGACCTCCATTCCGGCCTTCTGGAACAGGGGAAGAGACCTGGAACAGGGCCGCACCTCGATTCCCGCCTCGGCAAACGCGGGAACCAGCATGGGGATGAAGCGTTCCAGCAGCGATTCGTGGATGAGCAGACACTCGAGGGCGTTGCAGGTGGACGGGCGCTGGGCCTTGCTGTTGACGATCACCGGGACGGCGAGGTCGAGATCCGCGTCACCATGGACATAGGCATGGCAGACGCCCTTGTCGTGTTTGAGCACCGGCATGGTCGCCAGGGAGGAAACCGTTTTGATGAGGCCTTCGCCGCCGCGCGGGATCATGACGTCGATGAACTCGTCAAGGCGGCAGAGCGCGGCCACGGCCTCGCGGTCCCGGACGGGCACGAGCTGGGCGGCCTCCGGCGGCAGAGACGCGGCCGCGAGCGCCTCCTGGACCAGCCCCATCAGGAACACGTTGGATTCGAGCGCCTCGGAGCCGCCCCGCAAAATGACCGCGTTGCCGGACTTGATGCACAAAACGGCGGAGTCGACGGTCACGTTGGGACGCGATTCGAAAATCATGGCCACAACGCCGAGGGGGATGCGCATACGGCCGACGAGCAGGCCGTTGGGCTGGATCCATTGGGTGTCCAGGGCGCCGATCAGGTCCGGTTCGGCCGCCACTTCCCGGCAGGCCGCTGCCATTTCCGCGACGATGGCCGGGGTGAGGCGCAGCCGGTCAACCTTGGGCTTTTCCAGGCCGCCCGCCACGGCCGCGTCGACATCCTTGGCGTTGGCCGCGAAGAGCGCGGCTTGGCGCTCCTCGAGCAAGGAGGCCAGGGTGGTCAACGCGGCGTTTTTGGCGGCGGGCGACGCGCCGAGCAGCGCGCGGGAAGCCGCCCGCGCCTTCCGCCCCATTTCCGTGACAAGAGCGGTGATGGAATCGGCCATGGGAAACTCCGTTGTGTTTGTTCGCAACCGGCGCTGTGGCGCGCCTTCCGCCAACCTACACGCGGTTCTTTTTCGTTGCAAGGATAAGGGAGAGGTAGTTCGGCGATTCCGGCGCGCTGTCCGCCGGAACGATGAGTTCCCCCTCAAGCCCGAGGCGGGAGACGAACAGGGAGGCCTTGTCCTCCCCGGCGCCCTCCAGGGCTGATTGAATCACGGGCAGCGTCTTGTAGGCTTTCAGAATGGCGGCGTTGTCCGCGCGACGCAGGTCGTCGCGCAGGCGCGCCTCGTCCCGGACCCCGGAAAGCAGCAGGAAATTTTCCCCATTTTCGCACAGGACGGTACGGGTGGCGGCTGCCGCGGCCTGAAACGACGTGACCCCGGGGATGACGGCAATGGGGATGCGCGGGTACAGCGCGGCGACGGTCCGCATGAGGTAGCCGAACGTGCTGTAAATGAGAGGGTCGCCCAAGGTGAGGAACGCCGCGTCCTCGCCGGATTCAAGGAGCGCGGCGGCGGTTCGCGCGTTTTCCTCCCAGGCGCGGGCGAGGGTTTCCCGGTCGCGCGTCATGGGAAAGGCGAGCCGGACGATGCGCGCGTCCTCGGGCAGGTAGGGGCGCGCGATGGCATACGCGGTGGAATAGTCGTTTTTCGAACTGGAGGCGGCCAGCACGATCCGGGTTTTCCGCAGGGTGGAAGCCGCCCGCACGGTTATGAGATCCGGGGAGCCGGGGCCGACGCCGATGCCGTACAGGGTACCGGGCCGGGAAGAGGGACGCGTCATGGTGCGGGGTACTCCTGGGTAAGGGGGAAAAGGCCGGGATGCAGGAACTTGGCCAGCGTCTCGGCGGCGTCCACGGCAAGGGGGCCGGGACGGGAAAAGAGGTGTTCGTCAACCGTGAGGATCCGTTTGGAAACGACCGCCCGGAGCGTCGTGAAATGAGGCCGTTCCGCCAAGGGAACCGGGTTTTTGTTCATGGGGCCTTGCTGCACGCAATAGGCGTCCGGGTTCAGGCGGAGCAGTTCTTCCTCGCTCAACCGGACGATGCGTCCCGTGCGGGAGGAATTCTCTTGTGCCAAAATGTTTCTTCCCCCCGCCGCGCGGATGATGTCCGTGACCATCGAGTCCGGACCGGCCCCCAGCAGGTTGGGATACCGGACTTCGAAAAAGACGGTGGGCCGTACCGGCCCGGCGGCGTCCAGCGTTCCGTGCAGCGCGTCGAGCCGGGCCTGGAGGGAGAGGATCAGCGCGTCGGCGTTTCCGGCGGCATCCGTGAGCGCGCCCACGCGCCTGATGACGGAAAAGAGATCCGCAAAGGTCCGTATCCTGAAAAACGCCGTGGGGACGCCGTTCCGGCGGAGATCCGCGACGCTTTGGGCGGCTTCGGCGCGGCCGCCCATTTGGAGGACGAGGTCCGGCTTCAGCCCCAGAACGAGTTCCATGCTGGGACGCATGTGCGTTCCGACGGAGGGGATGTTTGGGGAAACAGCGTCATCCGTTTTGGTCCTTCCCACGATGCGGTCCGCAAGGTCCATGCCGGCGAGGATGTCGCTGAACGCGGCGTACAGTGTCACGATGCGCATGGCGGGCGCGTCCAGGCGGATGATGTCCCCCGTGTCGTCGGTGATGCGGACGGCGGCCGGGGCGCCCGGGGCGCCCGGGGCCGCCGCCAGAAAAAAGCCCGCCAGCAGGAGGGCTAAGAGCCGTCTATCCATGCGGAGTTTCCTTTCCCGGAAGCGCCAGGGCTTGCGGCACACCGGCGGCCGGATGTTCGAGTATGTAAAAGGGCGCCTGGTAGACGCGTTCCAGAACGGACGCGGTGAAAACGTCGCGGGTCGGGCCGTCCGCGACAACCGCGCCGTGACGCAGGAAGATCAGCCTGTCGCAATAGAGCGCCGCCAGATTGAGGTCGTGGACGGCCGACAGGACCGTGGTTCCGCTCTCCCTGTTCCGTTTGCGGACGCGGTCAAACAGGGCCGCGGCATGGGCGGGATCCAGCCCGGTCGCGGCTTCGTCGAGGAGCAGGATGCCGGCTTCCTGGGCAAAAGCCCGCGCCACGTAAACGCGTTGCAGCTCGCCGCCCGAGAGCGTCTTGACGGACCGCTCCGCAAGGTGCGTTACGGCGGTTTCCTCCAGCGCCCGGAGGACGGCAAGGTCGTCCCCGGCCGTGTAGTCCTCCAAAAATTTGCGGTGGGCATAGCGTCCCATGCGGACCACGTCAAAAACCGAAAAGTCCGGGACGCTTTCCGGCCGCTGGGGAACGAACGCGATCAATTTCGCCCGTTCCTTGTGGGAAAGGGACCGTACCGGCCTCCCCCCCACCCGCACGGTGCCCCGCGACGGGGCGCGGCTGCCGGCCCCG
>JAJBSY010000378.1 GCA_020861205.1 Deltaproteobacteria bacterium
GCCGGAGTTCATGGCGCAAAAAGCCATCGAACTGTACGGTCGGTATGGTAAGGCAACGCGCAACGTTTCCGACGAGGAACGGGTCAAATTCGCCCCGCCCGACTATTCCCGGCTTGCCGGCGGGATGACCGTGGCGACCGGCCGGCGGGTAATGAATGCAAACCGGGCTTTTTTCGAGAGCCTGTACAAGCGTTTCGGCGTTCCGGCGCCTTTCATCGTGGCCGTGATGATGGTCGAAACCGGCCTAGGCGCGGAAGTCGGCAAGCAAAGCGCGTTGCTGGCCCTTGGCAGCATGGCCGTCGCCAACGACCTCGACCTCGTGCTGCCCGTTATCAGCGGCATGGATCCGGACAAGGAAAATTTGCGCGAACTGGTCCAGGCCCGTTCGGACTGGGCGTACGACGAGCTGAAGGCTCTTCTGCATTACGCGAAAGCGTCGGGCAAGGACGCCGCGACCATTCCCGGTTCGGTTTTCGGCGCCATCGGGATCTGCCAGTTCATGCCGAGCAACATTCCCCTGTACGCCGTTTCCACGAACAAAAAACGCCCCACGCCGGACCTTTTCACGCTCGCGGACGCGGCGGCCAGCGTTGCCAGCTATCTCTCAGCCCACGGCTGGAAAAAGGCGCAGACTCCATCCGCGCAGATTGCCGTGCTGCGCTCCTACAACCACTCCGACGTTTATGCTTCGACGGTTTACGGCGTGGCGACGGCCCTCATTTCGCCCACGACGCACCAGGGAGCGGAGGCCGCGAGAAAAGGCGGCAACGCTGTCACGGCGGCGCGGGAAACCGCCAGGGCCAGCATCCCCTCGGGCTCAAAAAAGGTAAAGCCCCTGGAAACACTGCCCAATTATTCGGATCTCCTCACTATTGGCAACGAAAAGCGGTAAGCATTCAGCCTTTCGCAAGCCGGGCAAAAGACCTCCGCGTGAGTCACCCCCGGATAGGGTGAGCCACCCGGATAATTTTGCAAAACGTACACATGCCGCCGCCGGGGATGTTCCTGCTATAAATTTTTCAGGGGTTCAACCTCGGAATTTTGCCTTTTTACATGAAGCGTAGTAATCAGAAGCAGGACAAGAGCAAGTCTTTCCCGGTTTTTCGGAAACGTGGTCGTACAGCACATATGCCGCATTGAGAAGAAAGGAGACCTTCCATGAAAATCGGATGCCCCACAGAAGTCAAGGACAATGAAAACCGGGTCGGGTTGACCCCCAACGCCGCCCACGCGTATGTGGCGGCGGGGCATGAGGTGTATATCCAGAAAGGCGCGGGCATGGGTTCCGCGATTGCGGACGACGAGTATATTGCCGCCGGGGCCGCCATCCTGCCCGATGCGGGTGCCGTCTGGGCCGCCTCCGACATGATCGTCAAGGTGAAAGAACCCATGCCGGAAGAGTACGACAGGATGCGGGAAGGCCAGATCGTCTACACCTATTTCCACTTCGCCGCGGACGAGGCGCTTACCCGGGCCTGCATGGAACGGAAAATTATCGCCCTCGCCTATGAAACGGTGAAGGAAGACGGCGGTCTCCCCTTGCTCAAGCCAATGAGCGAAGTGGCCGGGCGCATGGCCGCCCTGATGGGAGCGTTCTACCTCGCCAAACCTTACGGGGGGCGCGGCATTCTGCCCATGGGCGTACCCGGCGTCGCCCCGGCCAACGTGCTGGTGGTCGGAGGCGGCGCCGTCGGCACCAACGCGGCCAAGGTTGCCGCCGGGTACGGGGCGAACGTGACCATCCTGGACGTCAACGTGAACCGCCTCGAACGTCTGGCCGAAATCATGCCGGGAAACGTCGACCCGGTTTTCAGCGACGAAGTCAACCTCAAGCATTTTCTCCAAATCGCGGACATCGTCGTGGGCGCCGTCCTTATCCCCGGCGCGGTGGCCCCCAAGATCATCAGGCGGGAACACCTCAAACTGATGCAGCCGGGCTCGGTGCTCCTGGATGTGGCCATCGACCAGGGCGGTTGTTGCGAGACATCCCACCCCACCACGCACAGCGATCCCACGTACGTCGTGGACGGCGTCATCCATTACTGCGTCGCGAACATGCCCGGCGCATACGCCCGCACGGCGACCTTCGCCCTGAACAACGCCACTATACGGTACGGGTTGATGCTTGCGAACAAGGGCGCTGAAAAAGCCTGCCGGGAAAACCCGGCGTTGAAAACGGGTCTTAACATGTACATGGGGGCCATCACCTATAAAGCGGTGGCGGACGCCTTCAATCTCATGGGCGATTACAAGGACGCGGACGCGGTCATCGCCTGACGCGCCGGCATACCGGAAAAATCCGGCGGCCAACCGGCTCGCCGGATTTTTCACACCCAGTATGAAACAACTCGGCATCCATTCGGTCATCGTCGGCTTCGCTCTTTTTTCCATGTTTTTCGGAGCGGGGAATATCATTTTTCCCCCGTACGTCGGTCTTGCCGCCGGGAAGGAATGGTTCAGCGGGTTTCTCTGCTACTACATGGCCGACGTCGGCCTGGCCCTCGTCGCGGTTTTCGCCATGCTGCGCACACAAAGCATCGACCGGGTCGAAAGCATCATGGGCAGGTTGGGCGATCTACCCGCCAAAACCATGATGGTCGTTATTCTTATCTGCATCGGTCCCCTTCTCGCCATGCCGCGCACCTGCGCCACCAGCTACTCCATGGCGGTCGCGCCGTTTGTCGGCGGGGGATCGCTTGCCGCGTCCCTTGTTTTCACGGTTTTCTTTTTCGGGATGACGATACTTTTTTCGATCAGGGAATCCGTCCTGGTCGATCTGGTCGGCCGGTACCTGACGCCGCTGCTGGTCGCCGGCCTTCTTTTGCTTATCATCATGGGCGTGGTTTCGCCCATCGGGGAGATCAGCCAAACGCCCAAGGTGGACAACGTCTTTTGGATGGGCGTCAGCGCGGGGTACCAGACACTTGACGTGCTGGCGATCATCGTGTTCGGCCTGCTTGTCGTCAACGCGATGAAAGCCAGGGGATATTCCAGTTCCCGGATGCAGTTCATCTCCGTTGGGCTTGCCAGCGCCATCGCCGGGTTGTTTCTTTTCATCGTATACGGCGGCTTATGTTACCTCGGCGCGACAACCTCCGCCATATTTCCGGAAACTGTTGACAAGGGGCTGCTGGTAACGGCTATTTCGTCACGGATTTTCGGGCCTCTTGGCGCGGCGATCTTAAGCGTGGTCATCAGCCTCGCCTTCCTGACGACGGCAATCGCCCTTGCCGGTTCCATGGGAACCTTCTTCAACACCCTGACCAATGGCAGGTTCGCGTACAAAAACGGCGTCATCGTGGCATGTCTCTTCAGCGGCGTTGTTGCCAACTTCGGGTTGAACAACATAATCGCGCTGGCCGCCCCCATCCTGACAATCGTCTATCCCGGCGTGCTCGCGGTTATCCTGCTTTCGCTTTTTGACCGGCAAATCAAAAACGACGCCATCTTCCGCCTTGCCGCGGCGGGCGCCATGGCCTTCAGTTTTTGCGAGGTAATGGCGTGGCATTGGCCGGAAACCTTCGCTTTCGTCAAATCGGTCCCGTTCCAGGAACACGGTTTCGGCTGGATACTTCCCGCAACCGTCTGCGGCCTGATCGGGACTTTCATCAATCCCGCTCGCCGGAACGCGACGTGAAACAGCCATCGGGCCGTCAGCGGTTACCGCGAGATCGCGTCAGCCCCTGTATTTCCGAGCATGTTTTCCTTGCGCCGCTGCCGTTGA
>JAJBSY010000057.1 GCA_020861205.1 Deltaproteobacteria bacterium
TCCTTGGTCATGTAGACGGCGTCGCCCATGATGCCGTAAGGCAGATCCAGACGGTCCACCGGCCTGATGCCGGAGGCGCCGGACCAGTCCTTGATCATGTCCTCGTCATTGGTGCCGCGGATGTAGGCGACCCGGAAGGTGTGGCTCAGCTTGTCCACGAAGCTCATGCCGTCGAGTTGCAGGCCGAGGCCCCAGGTGCCGACGCCGGAATTGGAGATCAGGCCGTCCTGCATACAACCGGCGGAACCCGCGAATCCGTACGCGGTTGGCGCGAAGCCGGCGCGGTCCGTGCCGACGACCGGCATACGGCCGAAGTCGCCGTTGCCCCCGTTGCCTTTGTAGTCATCGCTGTCATCGCCGGAGGCGTACCATCCGATAAGGCCGGGGTTGCCCCAGCGGGAATCCGTCTTGTACTCGAAAAGGCCCGCGACGAGCCAGCCGGAATATTCGGGAGCGTCTTCGCTGCTGTGGGAAGCGCCGTACATGCCGTCAAGTTTGATGAGGAAGGGGTCGAACACGTTCAGCTCAAGGGCGGCCCCGGCCCACCACATGTTGCTCGAACCTTTGTAATAGTGGTCGTCATCGTCGTCGAAACGGTAGTTCCAGTATTCGGACTGGTTGCCGGTCCGGGCGTACATGGCCCAGGGAGTCAGGGAGAAACTGTCGAACGTGATGGGCAGCACAAGGCCGAACATATCCATTTCGTCCACGCTGTTTTTGCCGTCTTCCTGGTCTTCCCCATAATATTCCCGGTCGAAGGGCCGCAGCCAGAAACCGGTCAGGGACACGTTGTCCGTGAAGGTATAGCTGGCGACAACACCCGCCACGTCGGTATCGAGGATGGGGTTGCCGAAGGCGGCGCTGGGAAGCGCCACACCCTGCATACCCATGCGCACCCGGAACTTGTCGGCGGGCTGCCAGTCGAGGTAGGCGCGGCGTATCATGAAGGCGTTCTGGTCAGCGTCCAGGGCGCCGCCGCCGCCTTCTTCCTCGTTGCTGCCCCACATCAGGTAGCTTTCAAATTCCAAAACGGCCTCAAGGGTTTCGGAGGCGATGAAATTGAATTGGGGGCGGATCCGCTGCATCGCGCCGAAGGCGTCGTCGTGCGCGCCTTGTTTGGCGTCGAGGAATCTCGTATTGTCGGCCCAGCCCATGCCGAGTTCCCATGTCATGGACGCCTTGACCTCGATGGCCCGGGCCTGGCCAAGGGAACCGAGGACGAAAGCGGCGGCGAACACAAGTGCAACCAGACGTTTCATTGTAGTCTTCCTTCGTGTAAAATGATGAATAGATTAAGGGAACAGCCTCGGAATCATCGCATTCCTCATACGGCACGGCGTCGTGCGGCGCAGGCCCTATGTAGTTTATTTGAAAATGATTTTCAATAAAAAAATAACCGAAAATGAAAAAACCTGATCCGAAAAGTATTTCCACCTCCCCGGGCGTCTACCTTTTCAGCAATGAAAAGGGGGTGGTTGTTTATGTCGGCAAGGCAAAAAACCTGCGAAAGCGGGTTCTTTCCTACTTCCGGAACAATATCCCCTCCAAGACGGCGGCCATGCTCGCCCATGCCGCGTCATTGAAAACGCTGGTCACCGCGACGGAAAAAGAGGCCTTGCTGCTGGAAACGAGCCTGATCAAGAAACACAGACCGCGGTATAATATCGTGTTGCGGGACGACAAGGATCATATCCTGTTCCGCATCGACACCGCCGCGCCCTTTCCGCGCCTCGAAATCGTGCGCAGAATTCGCCCGGGCCGTGGCATGGCCGGAAAAATCCTGTTCGGGCCTTTTTCCTCCACCGGCGCGGCGCGGGAAACGTGGCGGGCGATTCACAAGGTTTTTCCCTTGCGCCGCTGCTCCGACAGGTCCTTCGCCAACCGCGCGCGGCCCTGCCTGTACCACCATATGGGGCAATGTCTCGCCCCCTGCGTCATGGATGTTGACAAAGAGACTTACGCGTCCTTCGTGCGGCAGGTCACCTTGTTCCTGCGGGGAAAGTCGTGGGAACTGCTCGAGCTGTTACGGCGGGAAATGCTCGCGGCATCGGACGCCATGGATTTCGAGCACGCCGCCGTATTGCGCGACCGCATCCAGGCGGTCAGGCAGACCGTCGAGCGCCAGGCCGTGGTGCTCGACGTTTCCCGGGACATGGATGTCCTGGGTGTGACGGCCCTGGATGACGGGCTCGCCCTGGGCATCCTCTTCGTGCGCGGCGGGGTCCTGCTCGACAAGCGGACATACTTCTGGCCGGACATTCCCCTGGACGACGCGCCGCAGCTACTGCAGAGCTTCCTGGTTCAATTCTACCAGACGGGTCTCCCGGTCCCCCCGAAGATCGTCGCTTCCTGGTTCAGGACGGGGGACGCCGTCGCGGTCGCGGACGCCGACGGAGAGGAAGGCGGCCCGGCCGGCGATCTTGAGGCGCTCGCGGCCGCGCTTGGCGACCTGCGGGGAGGTGCCGTGCACCTCTCCCCGCCGAGGGGCCGGGACGAGGAAGCCCTGGTGTCCCTGGCGGCGGCGAATGCCAGGGAAATGCGGCGCCAGCCCGATGCCGTGCCCATGTCCCGTCAGCTTGAGGCGGCGTTGCATGCCGACCGTCCCGTTGCGCGTATCGAGGCGGTGGACGTCTCCCATACGGGCGGGGCGGAGACGCGCGTGGGCATGGTTGTTTTCGAAAACGAGCGCCCCGAGAAAAGCGCTTACCGCACGTATGCGATGGACACCGGGGGCGACGACTACGCGGCGTTGTACCAATGGGCCAAGCGCCGGGGCGCCGCCGGCGGACCGTGGCCCGACCTCGTCCTCGTGGATGGCGGAAAAGGGCAGCTTGCCGCCGTCATCCGGGGGTTCAGCGAAGCCGGCGTCTCCCGTGCCTTCGCCGTGGCGGGCATCGCCAAGGCAAGAACCGAGGAAGGCAGGGCCGACAGGCGGGCCGGAAACGATGCCGACAGGATATTTCTTCCCGGCAGGGCCAATCCTTTGCCCATCGCGCCAGGATCCCCGGAACTTTTTTTCTTGCAGCACGTCCGGGATACCGTCCACGACTTCGCCGTCGGAAGGCATCGCAAAGCACGGGCAAACCGCGCCATGTCGGGCGAGCTGTTACGCATACCCGGGGTCGGCCCCAAGATTGCCACCGCCCTATGGCATCATTTCGGCTCGCTCGCGGCCATGGCCGAAGCTGACGAGCGGACCCTCTCCTCCCTGCCGGGGATAGGGCCGCGGCTTGCGGTTAATATTATCAACAGCTTGCAGTCACACAAAAAACCTTCCTGACATAGTCTACGTTAGTTGTATGATTATTTAATTATTTCCCACTTTTTCTCTTACCAAAATTTTAATATTATATTAACTTGTCTATATAGATTAATGCTTAAAAGGCTCATCGGGGGGCTTTTAGGCATATATGTGTATAACCTTTCAGTTTTTTTAGGTAACTGCCGAGGAGGAACTATGCAGTCTGATTTGATCAAGGTCGTCCATACCGTTGTTCTCGAAAACGATATGCCCGCCAAGGCGCTGGCGGACGAAATCGGTAAACCGTACTCCACGCTTCTGCGGGAGATCAATCCCTATGACAGAGGCGCGAAGCTGGGCGCGGAAACGCTGCTCGAAATCATGCAGCAGACGCAGGACGTGAGCCCGTTGAAATACATGGCGGACGTGCTGGGGTATGAGATGGTGCCAAAACAGTATGGCTCCG
>JAJBSY010000385.1 GCA_020861205.1 Deltaproteobacteria bacterium
CCGTCCCCACAATGACGCACATCACGCCGATGGGCAGGAAGGCGAATAAATCCAACGGCCCGCGGCCCGCGTCTTCAAGCGCGCCGCTGATGATCATGTTGGGCGTCGTGCCGATCAGCGTCAGCATCCCGCCCATGGTGCTGGCAAAGGCCAGCGGCATGAGGAAGCGCGCCGGGCTGGCCCCGGCCCCGGCCGCGAGGGTTATCACGACCGGCATCATGATGGCCACCGTGCCCGTGTTGCTCACAAACGCGCCGATGCCCGCCGTCACCAGCATGATGAGGACGAACAGCCTGCTTTCGCTGGCCCCGGCGAGCCTGAGTATCCTGGCGCTGATTTTCTTGGCGAGGCCGGTCCGGGAAACCGCCCCGCCGACGATGAACACCCCGACCATCATCATGGTGATGGTGCTGGAAAAGCCGGAGAGGGCCTCCTGCGGGGTCAGCACGCCGAACAGGAGCAGCGCGATAAGGGCGCTCATCCCGACCAGGTCGGCCCGGATTTTCCCCTGTATGAAAAGGACGGCCGCAACCGCCAGGATACTAAGTGTCGCAACCATGCCAACCACCGGTTCTGGGTATGCCTGTTTCCCGGAGTCTACCGCTTTTGCGGTAAAGCGCAACGGGCGCGGCTATAAGGGAGTGTCTCATATTTGATACTCCACCGGGCCCGTGCGGCGCGAAGTACACTTCGCACCGCGCTGAACTCGCCTTCTTTGTCTGAAGGCACAGTGAGGCCCTCCCCCCGTAGAGGGGCGCCCGGTTCAAAGGCCGCGACGGCACGACCTGACGGAACACGACCCGACACGCCTTGCGGCAACCCGGTCCGCTGCCGTCGTACGGCGGGCGGCGCTCCCCGGCGCCGGGAAAAACGTGTCCGGGCATCTGTTCGGGAATGCCCCCTTCGGTCACGAGTCGCCACCCAAACGACTTTTGTAGGGAGCCCCGGCCCGGCGCCGTCGCGCAGGCCGCCTTATTCGTCCGTTTTCTTCCAGTATATCTTGCCGCCCGCGAAAGCCTTGCCCATGGTCTGGCCCGCCCGGCAGTATTCCCGCGCGCCTATGTCATAAAGAAGGGGATCGATCTTCTTACGGACGGGCTTGCCCTTGTCGTCCAAGCAGTCTTCATCCGCCTTCACGTCTTCCACCTTGCCGATGAACTGCACGTGGGAGCCGAGATCCAGCGACGTATGCAGCGTTAGTTCGAGCACCAGGCGGCATTCCCCCACGTACGGCGCGTCCACGAGCGCGCTTTTCACCGGGGTGAGGCCAAGTTCCTTGAATTTATCCGTGTTCCGGCCCGAGGCGATGCCCGCGAAATCCGTCTGGGCCGCCATGTCCGCCGAGGGAATGCTGAGGGTGAACGCCCCGCGCTTGACGATCGCCTCGCAGGTCCACCGTTCCTTGCGCACGGAAACGGCCACCAGGGGCGGTTCAGAGCAACAGACGCCGCCCCAGGCGGCGGTCATTATGTTGGCCTTGCCCTCGGTGTCGTACGTGCCGACGAGAAAGGCGGGAAGGGGATAGATGATGGTTTGGGATCCGAGCGAACGCTTCATGGAATTTTCTCCTTTACCCGGGCATAGCATGAAACACGGCTTTGACAAAACCCGTTTTCGCGGGGCCTCGCGGCGCCTGCCCGCTTACGGCGAGCATCACCGCGTCATCCGGCTTTCCGCATCCCGGTATATCCCTTTTCCCTCCACGATGGCGGTAGGGATATACCATTCCCCACAGCGCGGCGGTACCCGAAGGCACGTAAACACCGCCCGTATCCGGGCGCTTGCGCCGCTTCGCCCTTTCTGATAGCGATGGGTTGCCGAATCATGCGTAATTCGTGAACGCCCCGAAGGAGTCTTTTATGCGTAACCGTCTCAAGAAACTTATTTTCGCGTGTTCCATCCTGGCCTTGTCCGTGACGGGCGCGTCCGCCGCCAGCTACATCAACGGCATCGACGCCAACTATCCTCCCTTTGCCTATGTCGACAAGTCCGGCAACGCCGCCGGTTTCGACGTGGACGCCATGAACTGGATCGCCAAGGCCATGGGGTTCACCATCAGCCATAAGCCCATGGACTGGAACGGAATCATCCCCGACCTGCTGGCCAAAAAAATCGACATGGTGTGTTCGGGGATGAGCATTTCACCGGAACGCGCGGCCCGCGTGACATTTTCCGAGCCGTACTTCACCATCCGCAAGGTGCTGGTCGTCAGCGAAAAAAGCGCCCTCACTCCCGACGACATCCTGAAGGGCAAAAAACGGCTCGGCGTGCAGCGCGGCACGAACGAAGCCGAATGGCTGGCCCAGCACCGCGACGAAAATGGCTGGAACTATACGCTCGGCTATTACGACTCCGCCCCAATGGCCGTGGAGGACCTGCTCAACGGCCGCATCGACGCTGCGGGCATGGATTCCGCCCCGGCCGAAGACATCATGAACAGGGCCAAGAAACCTATAAAAATCATCGGCGAATTCGCGCCGGCGGACGATTTCGGCGTCGCCATGCGCAACGAGGACACGGAACTGCACGCGATCATCAACGAAGGCTTCAAGAAGCTCAAGGCCGATCCCTACTGGGAAGAACTGCAGAAAAAATACCTCAGCGACGGCAAATAGGCCCGCCGCCCCTTTATGGCGTTCGCCCGGGACAAGCCCGGGCGAACGCTTCACGGGCTTTTTCCATGGTCGATTCCCTCAGCAACGTCATCGAGGCCCTGCCCAATATCCTGGCCGGGGGCCTGGTCACGGTCGGCATCGTGCTCTGTTCCCTATCCCTCGGATTCGTCCTTGGCGTGCCGCTGGCTGTCGGCCAGGTTTACGGCTCAAAACCGGCGCGCGGGGCCGTGGGCGTGTTCGTCTGGTTCTTCCGGGGAACGCCCATCCTGGTGCTGCTGTTTCTCTTCTATTACGGGTTCCCCGTCGCTCTCGGCCTCGACATCTCCGCGTTCACGGCCTCCTGCCTGGTGCTGGGGTTCGCGAGCGCGGCCTATCAATCGCAAATTTTCAGGGGTTCCATCCAGTCCCTTCCGCAGGGGCAACTCAAGGCGGCCCGCGCGCTTGGCATGACGGACGGCCAAAGCATCCTGCATATCATTCTGCCGCAAGCCCTGCGCCTTTCCATCCCTGGCTGGACGAACGAGTTTTCCATCCTGTTGAAAGATTCCGCGCTGGTCTTCGCCCTCGGCGGCGCGCAGGACGTGATGGCGCGTTCGCATTTCGCGGCGTCGCGCACCCACGACCCCATCGCGTTTTACCTGACGGCCGGGGTACTCTACTACGCCATAACCCTCGTCGGGTTGCGCGCTTTGCGGCAGCTGGAAAAGAAGGTGTACATCCCTGGGTACGCGGCGGGAGGCGGCGTATGAGCGAACACTTGCCGACCATGCGCGGCGCGCCCGCAAACGGGGCGGACGGGGCGGCCCTCCGGACGGAAAACATCAGCAAGACTCTCGGGGGCAGAAAAATTCTTGATTCCGTCTCCCTTTCCGTTCCGCACGGCGCCATGACGGTTCTGATCGGGCCTTCCGGGGCCGGGAAAAGCACCTTTCTGCAATGTATCAACCACCTTATCCCTCCGGACGAGGGCGCCGTTTACCTCAACGGCGAGAAACTGAACGCCGGGGACAAGGCGTCGCTCACCCGCTTCCGCATGCAGGTGGGCATGATTTTCCAGGATTTCAACCTGTTCGATCATCTCACG
>JAJBSY010000263.1 GCA_020861205.1 Deltaproteobacteria bacterium
TAAGTGGCAGAAAATCTTTTCCGTTTTCCGCCATGGAATGACCGTGGCCAGCGGCAAGCCGGGAGTGTCTTTTGTCCGGCGGGTGTTGATAACTTCGGCAGGAGGGGGGAATTCCCTGCCGGTAATTGGAGGATGATACCATGTTCACACGTTTCGCACTGATCGCGGTTGTGTTTGTTTCTCTTGGTCTGCTTGGCGGCTGCATAACCGATAAGCAGCTCAGCGCCGCAGGCGATTTGTACACCGCCGCGACAATCAGCAATGAAGAACTGATCGAACTTTCGCGTCAAATGCGGGCGGTCGGCGACAAGGAAAACAAGGTCGCCGCCAAGAACAGCAAGTATGCCAAACGCCTCGCGCGCCTGACCGACCGTTTCAAAAAGGAAGACGGCCTGGACCTCAATTTCAAAGTGTACATTACGCCCGAAATCAACGCCAACGCTACGGCCGACGGTTCAGTCCGCGTTTATTCCGGCCTGATGGACATGATGACCGACAACGAACTCCTGTTCGTCATCGGGCATGAAATCGGCCACGTTGCCGACGGTGACTCTCTCGACAAGGTCCGGATGGCCTATGCCTCTTCCGGCGCCATCAAAGCCGCTTCGGCGGCCAACCAGGGCGCCGCCGCCGTTATGAATACCGCGCAGCTGGGCGACCTGCTGTACGCTGTTCTCAACGCGCAGTTCTCCCAGAAACAGGAATCCGACGCCGACGCGTACGGCTATAACCTGATGAAAAAACATAAAATCGACACGAAGGCCGCTGTCTCCGCGCTTGAAAAGCTTGGCGGAGGCTCCACGGAAATCATGTCCACCCACCCCGGCTCCGCCGACCGCGCCAAGGCCATCCAGAAGATGATCGATGCGGACAAGGCCAAGAAGTAATGCCTCTTGAATCCTGAAAAAGCCCCCGGCGCGTCCGCGCGCCGGGGGCTTTTTTTGAAGGATTTCCGACACCTCAAGTAATGAATTTCCGGATGCCCTGGGCGGCCGGAACCACAATGCCGTTCTGGTTCACGATTTCGACCTGCTGGTCATTTTACGTTTTCGTAGTCAGCCTCGGCAACGGTCCGGGTGGCGGTCAACGTATCACCGAAAGAAGACCGGTTTGATGATCCGGAGTTTGTCGTACCCGTACAGCACGGAGGGCTCGCCGTATTTGCTCTGGATGAGCGTCGCGACCGTGCTTGCGGCCGAGGACGAGAATCCCGCACAACCTGCCGCCCCAGGGGCGTGCTCTCGGCATACACCTCGTCCCCGTGAATTTTATAAAAATTTCCGGTTATTCCGGCAAACAAACCGTCCGGTTCGGCGATAGTCTTGGGAACGGACGGTATCGCCGACTTCCGCTTTTAGTGCGGCATGGTTTTTCTCCCGTGTTGTGCCCGGGTTCAGGCATCGCTGACGGGGTGGGTACAGCCAAGGAAGAACATCGCCGCCGCAGCTTCCAGGGGGTGTCAGGGCCCGACAGGGCCTCGGTTTGCTTGAGGCCCTTCTTGAGCGAAACATGTATGAGAGATACGCTTCGCGTCGCGCAGCGCTCGCCTCCCTTGTCCGAGGTCAAATAGAGACGCTACCCCAAGGCTCGCGGCCGGGGCCGGAACATGAGCGGACCGAAAAGGGGAAGCGGATGTCAGATTTTTTTCCGGAAAAGGCTTTGCCGCCAGGTCGGAGACTCGATTTCCTCGAAGCCCGGGTCCGTACGCATGAGGATATCCACGACCATGGCGACCTGCGCAGAATCCCTCTGTTCCTGCGTGTACTCGCCAAGGCTTTCCGGACGCACGGCCGGGTTGCGCGTCGGGCTGTGGGAAATACGCCAGGTCATGTCATCAAAAAGAATGAATCCGCCCGGCCTCATCAAGGTTTTGACGATGGCGCACGCGGCCGCATCGTGCAGCAGGGTATGAGCCCCGTCTAGGTAGACGAGATCGAAGAGCCCGTCCGCTTCGGGGTCTTCCCGGGTTTTCAGGGCCAGCTTCGCCAGCGGCCAGGCGTAGCTGTCGTAAATAAGGTCACTGTTTCCCAGGGGGTGGAAGGCCGGTTTAATCGCGTTCCTGTCAATGGAGCGTAAAAAATCGTCGATCGTTTTTTCGTAATCGAAAATATACAGCGCGTCGTCCGCTGACAGGAGGGCCATAATCTCCTTTGTCGTCGCGCCGACGCCGATACCGATTTCCGCGACGCAGATTTTTTTCCGCGCTTTTCTGTGCAGGGCCAAAAGGTAAAGAAACAGCTCGGCCGGCTTGTCGATCGCGGAAAGGGGGGCATTTTTCAGAATTTCGTCCATGCTCGTACCGTGTTGTTGAAGATATTAGCGTTTGGCGGCTTACGCCGCGTCGCGGGTCATAACCATGGCGAACAGATCGTTTTTTTCATACAGGTGCACCTCAGGCCGGTGCGTGAAACTCCGCCGTTAAACGCGGTATCGATACCGTTCGGGAACCGAGAATTACCGCATCCCCGCGCGCGGGCGGGAAGCGGAGAAAGTGGATATGCTCGTGAACTCTCAAGCGTTTCCGGAAGTAGTGGAACAGCTTTCCCGTAAGGCCGGGCGAAACTCGGGAATTTTCCGGAAGGGCCGTGAAATGCTAGAAAATAACGGTAACCCTGTCTTCCTGTCCCCCCTTGAGGCGCTCGACCGTGCCGATTCTCCAGGCGGGTTGATCCAGGGCCTTGAGCCGGTCCATGACTTCGTCGATGCACCCTTTGTCCACGACGAGAATGTACCCGATCCCGCAGTTGAAGATTTGCAGCATTTCAGGCCAGGACAGACTCCCGGCGGAGGCCAGCCATGTGAAAACGGGTGGGACGGGCCAGGAGCCGAACTCGATATGTGCTCCCACCTGGGCCGGAAGAACGCGGGGGATGTTGTCGTAAAAGCCGCCGCCGGTTATATGCGACATGCCCTTTATGGTCAGGTCGCGCAGAAGCGAGCGCGCGCAATCCACATAGATGGTCGTCGGTTCGAGGAAAACGTCACGGACCGGGCGGTTGGTCCCCGGCAGGATATCGTCCCCGGAAAGGCCGCTTTTTTCCAGAATTTTACGGGCGAGGGAATAGCCGTTGGAATGGAGGCCGGAGGAAGCCAGGCCGATGAGCACGTCGCCGACCTTGATGGAAGAGCCGTCCACAATCCGGGCGTTGTCCACGATGCCGACGCAGAATCCGGCAAGATCATATTCGCCCGGCGCGTACATGTCGGGCATTTCAGCCGTTTCGCCGCCGAGCAGGGCGCAGCCGGCCTGCCGACACCCTTCCGCGATGCCGCTGATGACGGACGCGGTCTTGTCCACATCCAGCTTGCCGGTGGCAAAATAATCGAGGAAAAAGAGGGGCCGGGCTCCTTGCACGATAACGTCGTTGACGCTCATGGCCACAAGGTCGACACCTATGGTATCGTGCTTATCATACTGGAAGGCGAGTTTGAGTTTTGTGCCCACGCCGTCGGTGGAAGACACGAGGACAGGATCTTCCATCCCGGCGAGGTCGGGCCTGAACAGGCCGCCGAATCCGCCGATATCGGAAAATACGCCCTGCGTGCGGGTTGTCGCAACCATTGACTTGATGCGTGTAACCAGCTCGTTTCCGGCATTGATGTCCACACCCGAATCGGTGTAGGCTTTGGCTCTGGTTACGGACTTCTTGGGCGGCATGCAACTCTCCTCGTCTGCGAACATGTGATGAG
>JAJBSY010000063.1 GCA_020861205.1 Deltaproteobacteria bacterium
TTGTATGATGTCCTATGTTTTTCCCAAAATACCCTATCAAACGAAAATAACACTGGAGAGATACCCTAAAGAAATCCACGGTGTCAACGCCTGTTTTCATTTTCAAACAGGTGTGATCACTCGGTAAAAATTTCCATACGGTTCACTCCGTATTTTTTTTGAGCTTCAATCGGCCTGGAGCGAAGTGAAATCTTTTACTTAGGCTTCCGTCAAATGGTTCCGTTCCACGGGCGAGCCGTCACCCGATCCGGAAACGTCATACTGCCAAAATCAGGTTTTCGCAACGGGAGTTACCCCGAAACCCGAGTTACCGGCCGTGATCCACCATGGGAAACCCCGGTCGCGGACGTTGCGGAAAAAAAGTCCTGGAAGGCAAACGCTGAAGGGAAAGCAGGGCTGCATTGGCAACAATAAATCCGCCCGAGCATTGACCCTCGAGCGGATATTCCAGCATGGCGAGGCGCGTATTAGGCGGGTTTGCACGCTATCCGCATATGCCAGCCGCTTCCGAACGGGCGCTGGCTCACGCTCAGCGCGGGAGGCGCCTGATGCCGTTTGAACTCGGCCGCCGTTAAAAGATGCAGAACCCGCCCGACGACCTCCGGATCGTGCCCCACTTCGCACAAGGTATCGAACCCCATGCGCATCTCGATATAGTCATAGAGGATTTTGTCCAGCACATCATACGGCGGCAGGGAATCCTCGTCCTTCTGGCCGGGATGCAACTCGGCCGATGGGGGCCGGTCGAGAATAAACCGCGGAATACGGTCATAGCCTTCCCGCTCGTTATACCAACGGGCGAGGGAGAATACCTGCGCTTTGTACAAATCGCCGATAACGGCCAACGCCCCGCAGCCGTCGCCGTACAGCGTCAGGTACCCGACGGCCGCTTCCGACTTGTTGCCGGTGTTGAGCAACATATGACCGAACTTGTTGGAAAGGGCCATGAGCGTCGCGCCCCTGATGCGCGCCTGGAGGTTATCCTCGGTCACGTCTCGCGTCCTGCCCTCGAAAACCGGAGCAAGAGCGCCTTCAAAGGCCTCCATCATGGGGGCTATGGGTATGGTGTTCGTTTTAATGCCCAGGTTTGCGGCCAGTTTTTCCGCCGCGTCGATGCTTTCCCGGGAGGTAAAGGGAGACGGCATCAGGACGCCGAGAACGTTCTCCGCTCCCAGCGCGTCCACGGCGAGAGCCGCGACAAGGGCGGAATCAATGCCGCCGGAAAGGCCGAGCAACACGCTGGAAAAACCGCATTTGCGCACGAAGTCGCGGATGCCGAGGGTCAGGGCGGCCCAGATGTCCGCGTCATCGGAAGGCCCGGGCGCTTCCAGCGGATCCCCCGGCTTGACCAGGTCAACGAGCAGCACTTCCTCGGCAAAGGCCGCGGCTCGCGCGGTAACGGCCCCGTAAGGGTTGAAACAGACGCTTTTCCCGGCGTAAATGAGACCGTCCTGGCCGCCGACCTGGTTGACGCACAAAAGCGGCACACGATACCGCACGGCGGACCAGCCGAGCATCCGCTCATGAAGGTAGGCGCCGCCGATCTGGAACGGCAACGCCGCCAGGTTGATCAGGCCGTCCGCGCCGCTGGCCATGGTCTCCGCCACCGGATCAACCTCATAGGTACGCCGCCCGTGCCAGAAAGTCCGGTCATTCCAGACATCCTCGCCGATGGTGACGGCAAGCCGCCAGCCCTTGTACTGGATGATGCCGCACGCAACGCCCGGCTCGAAATACCGCATGTCTTCCAGGCTGCCTTCGCAGGGGAGCAGCACCTTGCGGCAGATGACGATGACCTTGCCGTCACGGAGAAGCATCGCGCCGTTGTGAATGCTTTTGCCCTGGGGCACGGGATTCGCGACCGGAGCGCCGAGCAGGAGCGGAGGCAATTTCTCGGTGAGAAGCGTTTGGGCCATTTCCTGCAAGGCCTTGCCGCAAGCCACGATAAACGACTCACTGAGCAGCAGGTCCGAAGGCGGATGCGCGCACAGGGCCAGTTCCGGAGCGATGCACAGATCGGCGCCCGAGGACGCCGCGCTCCGGACCGCCGCGAGCAGGGCGGCCGCGTTGCCTTTGATATCTCCCGAAATGGGATTGGTTTGCAGTATGCCGATCTTCATTAAAACTCCTTCGCCACAAGGTGGCGACTGGCCGCCAGCACGAGTGGTTCACTTCGGGCCGGTCCGTTGCCGGAAACGTAGAGCCGTTCCGTTACAGCATATCTTCCATGGAATAGAGTTTGCCGGCCTTTCGGCCCGCGAGCCATTTGGCCGCGCGCAGCGCGCCCTGGGCAAAATTCTCGCGGGAATGGGCATGATGGGTCACCTCGATGCGCTCACCGTGCCCGAGGAAGTAGGCGGTATGCACGCCGACGACATCCCCGCCGCGCACGGCAAGGAGTCCCATCTCCTTGTGGGGCCGTTCACCGACCAGGCCTTCCCGCTGGCAGCGAGCGGTATCGTTCAGATCCCAGCCCCTGGCCGCGACCATGGCCTCGGCCAGCCGCAACGCGGTGCCGCTGGGAGAATCCTTCTTTTTATTATGATGGATTTCCACCATTTCCATGTCGTAGTCCTCGCCCAGCAGACGGGCCAGCTCGGGCAGAATCTTGAGCAGAACGTTCACGCCGACGCTCATGTTGGGGGACCAGAATATCGGAGTCTTTGCGGCGCAATGCTTCAATTCGGCCAGTTCCAACTCGGAAAAACCGGTCGTCCCGATAACCTGGGCCGCGCCCTTGTCCGCCGCGATCTTTGCCGTAGCGACGCTGTACGCGGGAGCGGTAAAATCAATGATGACCGCTTTGCCGGCATGGTCGAGGACCACCCTCACATCGTCACTGTCTGTGCACTCCTCGACAGGAGCGAGTTCATCGAGCCGGGAGGCCAGGTCCACCCTTCCGGCCAGCGCCAGGGAAGGATCCTCGCGCACCAGGCGGGTTACGGTTGTTCCCATGCGGCCGGCCGCACCCATGACGATAATCGGCGTCTTCATAGCCCAACCCTCATGCGAAAGAAGTTACAATAACGAAAGCTGCTCCGGGCCGGACGGAGGCCCATTGCCGTCCCGGCCGGCAACGAGGTCAAGGAAGGCCCTCTCGTCAAGGACCGCGACGCCCAGTTCCCCGGCCTTGCGCAGCTTTGAGCCGGGGGAATCCCCCACGACCAGGTAATCCAGCTTGCGCGAAACGGACGAAACGATGCGACCGCCAGCCTTTTCCACCAGTTTTTCAGCCTCGGACCGGGGCATGGAAAGCGTACCCGTGAACAGCACGGATTTACCGGCCAGCGGGCCGTCCGGCGGCGCCGTTTCTTCCGCTTCCATAACGGGCCACAGGCCGATGCCTTTCAAGTCGGCCAGCAAGGCCCTGTTGCCGGGAGTGTCGAAGTATTGGCAGATCGCCTCCGCCACTTCGGGCCCTATATCAGGAACGGTCTGCAGGGCATCATACCCTGCTTCCATGAGCGCGTCCATGTTACGATAGCGTGAAGCAAGGGCCTTGGCGGTCTGCTCGCCGACATGCCGGATGCCCAGAGCCCCGATGAGCCGGGCCAGCGGGCTGCTCGTCCTGGCGGTTTCCAGGGCCGCGAGATAATTATCCGCCAGTTTTTCCCCCATCCTGTCGAGAGACCACAGGTCCTCGCGTCGCAAGCGGAAAAGGTCGGCGAGCGTTTTGACCAGTCCCTTGG
>JAJBSY010000410.1 GCA_020861205.1 Deltaproteobacteria bacterium
GGCAAGGACAAGGAAGCCAATACCAACAAGGCCTTCGAGCTTGTCCGCATGTCCGTCGAGAAGGTCCGCCGGAACCGGCCGCTGACGCCCAAGTATTTCCCGGCCACCAAGCGCGTCCTGGTCATCGGCGGCGGGGTGGCGGGCATCCAGGCGGCGCTGGATTGCGCGGATGCGGGCATCGAGGTGATCATGGTCGAGCGCGAGCCGTCCATCGGCGGGAAGATGTCCAAGCTGGACAAGACGTTCCCGACGGTGGACTGTTCCTCCTGCATTCTCGGTCCCAAGATGGTGGACGTGGCCCAGCATCCCAACATCACCCTGTACGCGTGTTCCGAAGTGGAATCTGTTTCCGGGTTCGTGGGCAATTTCGAGGTGGTCATCCGCCGGAAAGCCACCTGCGTCATCAACGAGAAATGCACCGGTTGCGGGCTGTGCACGGAAAAATGCCCGGCTAAAAAATCCTTTGACCGCTTCAACGAGGGCGTGGGCACGACCACGGCCATCAACATACCCTTCCCGCAGGCCATTCCCAAGAAGGCCGTCATCGACAAGAGCTTCTGCCGCCAGTTCGTGAAAGGCAAATGCGGCGTGTGCTCCAAGGTCTGCCCAACGGGCGCCATCGATTACGAACAGCAGGACGAGCTCGTCACCGTGCAGGTGGGCGCAATGGTCGCGGCCACCGGGTACGATCTGATGGATTGGACCGTCTACGGCGAATACGGCGGCGGCCGGTACCCGGACGTCATCACCTCGCTCCAGTACGAGCGCATCATGTCCGCTTCCGGGCCGTACGGCGGCCATATCAAACGGCCGTCCGACGGAAGGGAGCCCAAGAGCGTGGTCTTCATCCAGTGCGTCGGCTCGCGCGATGTTTCCGTGGACCATCCGTACTGTTCCGGGTTCTGCTGCATGTACACGGCAAAGCAGGCGATCCTGACCAAGGACCACATCCCGGATTCGCAGAGTTACGTGTTCTATATGGACATCCGCGCTCCGGGCAAGGCCTATGACGAGTTCACCCGCCGCGCCCAGGAAGAATACGGCGCGCAATACATCCGGGGCCGCGTTTCCATGGTCTATCCCAAGGGCGACAGGTATGTCGTGCGCGGCGTGGATACGCTCGCCGGAGCCCAGGTGGAGATCGAGGCCGATCTCGTGGTTCTGGCTGTGGGAGCGGAAGCGGCGGCCAATTCGCCGCACCTCGCGGAAAAGCTCCGTATTTCCTATGACCGTTTCGGCTTCTTCATGGAAAGCCATGTCAAGCTGAAACCCGTGGAAACCAACACGGCCGGCGTTTTCCTGGCTGGGTGCAGCCAGGGCCCGAAAGACATCCCGTCTTCCGTCGCCATGGGCAGCGCCGCCGCGGCCAAGGTTCTGGGGCTCCTTTCCAAGGATATGCTGGAATCCGACCCGCAGATCGCCCAGGTGAACGTCAACCGGTGCGTCGGCTGCGGCAAGTGCATCAACGTCTGCCCCTTCCAGGCCATCCGCGAGATCGATTTTCGCGGCCAGCCCAAGGCGGAGGTTATCGAAGCCGTGTGCCAGGGCTGCGGGCTCTGCAACGCGACCTGCCCGCAGGGCGCCGTGCAGCTTTCGCATTTCACCGATAACCAGATTCTTGCCGAAGTGGAGGCCTTATGTCGGTGCTGACGGGCAAAGAACGCCGCATAATCGGGTTTTTGTGCAACTGGTGTTCCTACGGCGGCGCGGATACCGCCGGGGTGGGCCGTTTCCTGCAGCCCACGGATTTGCGCATCATCCGCGTGCCGTGTTCCGGCCGCATCAACCCGCTGTTCATCATCAAGGCGCTGCTTAACGGAGCCGACGGGGTGCTTGTTTCCGGCTGTCATCCGCGCGACTGCCATTACGCGGAGGGCAACTTCTATGCCCGCAGGCGCCTGGAGATGTGCAAGAATCTCCTGCCCACGGTCGGCATCGACCCGGCGCGGTTCGAGTACACCTGGGTTTCCGCGTCCGAGGGCCAGCGATGGCAGCAGGTCGTGACCAAGTTTACCGAGCAGATCCATGCGCTGCCGCCGGCTCCCGTGTTTCCGGAATCGCCGGAAATCGTGAAGCTGGCCGAGGCGTGCGGGAATATGTGAAGACCGGGGTAAGGAACCTTTTCCCCCGGACCCCCATCCTCCCAAAAACTTTAGCGGGGTGGGTTGGTCTTCAATAATGACGGTAGTTCTGTTTCTAAGGGAGACAGTAATGAATAATCAGTTGAAAGAAGCCATACGCAAGGTTCTGCCCGAGGTGGAGTGCGTCATCGGCTGGGGGCCGGGACCGGATCCCTTGCGGGGCGCGCCGCTCTTCATGCGCAAACTCGAGGATGTCGACGCGTTCGCGGCCGGGCCGCTGGCGGTGAACAACCCGGCGGTTTTCCTGCCCGAATACAAGGGCCATAAGGTCGGCATCGTGGTCAAGGGATGCGATTCGCGCTCCGTTGTCCAGCTTATCGCCGAGGGTCTCGTGAAGCGGGAAGAAGTCGTCGTCATCGGTTTTCCCTGTGAGGGCGTGGTGGATATCCTGAAAATCGCCCATAAGCTGGGGGAGGAACTGGAACCCGGTATGGTTCAGGCCTGCGAGATAAAGGACGGCAAGGTTGCGGTCACGGTGAAGGGGCAAAAACACGAGATGCCCCTAGCCGAGGTCATGGCGGCCAAGTGCGGTTTTTGCCAGTATCCCAACGCGGTTCTCCGCGATGCGTTCGTGGGCGTCGAGATCGAAGGCAAGCCCGATGCGTTTGCGGATCTCGCGGCTTTCGAGGCCCTGAGCCTGGAAGAGCGGTTTGCGTTCTGGGAAGAGGAGATGAGCCGGTGCATCCGCTGTTACGCCTGCCGCAACGCCTGCCCGCTCTGCGTGTGCCGCGATCACTGCGTGGCGACGAGCCGTGAACCGCACTGGCTTTCCCAGTCGGACAGCACGCGGGAAAAGCTCTTCTTCCAGCTTATCCACGCCACCCACCTGGCCGGGCGCTGCACCGGCTGCGGCGAATGTTCCCGGGCGTGCCCCGTGGGCATCCCGGTGGGGCTTTTTAAACGGACCCTTGGCCGGGCCGCCTTGAATCTTTTCGACTACAAGGCCGGTACCAGCGTGGAGGACGTCCCTCCGCTGCAAACCTTTGCGATGGAAGAACCTGCCATCAAAGAGAGGGATTGGTGATGCCGGGTACTAAGTTTATCGCCAAAACGGACCTCGACTCCTGGCTCGCCGAACTCGCGTCCGGAATGCGGGTCGTCGCCCCGCGCGTGGAAGGCAACGCCGTGGTGTACCGGGATTACGATGCGGCCAAGGGCGTGGAACTTTCCAGAAAGCCCACGGAATCCGCCAAGCACGTCCTCTTCCCCAGAAGCGAGGAGCTGTTCAGTTTCGCTTACAAACGCCCGGCCTTCGGCATCCCGGAGAAGGGGGGGGAGGTGGACGACACGCCCGAGGTCATGAAGCTGGAGGTTTCCACCCCGGCCGACCCCGCGCCCACGGTCATTTTCGGCATGACCGGCTGCGACGCCGGGAGCGTGACGACCTTTGACCCGGTGTATAACGGGCACAAGTTCAAGGACGTCTACTACCTGAAAAAGCGGGACGCCACGATCCTCATCGTGCGGGCCTGCAACGACGTGCTCACGACCTGCTTCTGAACATGGGTCGGGGGGGATCCGGCCAACCCGGCCAACGGCGACATC
>JAJBSY010000229.1 GCA_020861205.1 Deltaproteobacteria bacterium
GGTTGATGCCAATATGGTTGTAAAACTCTCCGTCCTCGGCCGCCACGAACGCGCGGCGGAGGTGCTCGGGCATATCCTCGAGGCTGACGAGGAAGCGTTTTTCATCATACAGGTAGCCGATAACGGAGTTGTCCCGGGCGTACACGGTGGTCACCACCGGCAGCCGGTAATCCGCGATCCGGGTATAGGGCGGCAGATCCTGCGAAACCCAGTAAATCATGGCGGCGGCGGCGCACATGCCGAGCGTGCCGAGCCCCACCAGACCCACGAGGGCGTAAAGGAAAAAGCGCCGTTTGCGCTTTTTCGGGGCAGGCGGCGTGGCGGTTTTTTCCGCCTTCGCGTCCCGCGCGCCCGTGTCTTCATGCTTTGTCATTCTTTCTCCATCCCCCAGTCACGGCACAAGGAACCATACATTTTTTTCGCCTGTTCGCGGGTCATGCCGAGCGCGGCGAACACGTCCGCAAGACGCGGCGCTTCGCGGGTGAGCAGACAGGTTTCGGGCTGGAAGCGGTCAAAGTAATTCCGCACCACCCATACCGGGAACAGTTGGCAATACCACGGGCGGGCATCCCTCGGCAAGGCGCAACCGTCTTCCTGTAAAAACAGGCATGTACCGTCACCGGCCAAGGGCAGCCGCCAATGCGTGCCGCCTTCGGGAAAGGAACGGGCCAGAACATCCTTCCTGTCCGGGAAAAGCACCCCCACGAGGCGCAGAAATTCCGGGGTATTCTCTTCCGTGGCCGCGGCCGGAAGGTGCAGGGCAGCCGCGTACGGCGCGAGCCGGTCCTTTTCCGCGTCGGACAACGGAAAGCACTTGTCGCTGTTAGCGGGATCCGTCCGGCAGCAGGTGGGGCCCGCCGCGGCGCATCGCGCGCAGATGTAAGGTTCGCCAGCCATATGTCCGCCTGTCTCGATACTAAGCATCTTTTTCCCGAAGCCAAGGCGTCAGTATATGCCCCGGCTCATACTCGGCCACTCGCCCGTAAAGCCGCGCAAAACGAGTATGCCGAATTCCCGCCCCATCCCGTTCCGGTGCGCGGACCGGTACGCTTCGGGGTTGCCCACTCGCAGAAACATGTTCCCCAACGGTTCCGGCGGCTTGGAAAAAGGCTTGCGCCGCACGAATATCGCGTCCCACCCTTTCTTGTCCTCGGGTCCCGGCCAGAAATCGTATTGGCTGAGGCGCCTGCCGAAATCCGCGCAATAGGCTGCGGGCCGGCCGGGCACGTAAAAGGCGAGCTGAGCCGTAACGTCGTATTGATCGGAAAAGACGAACACCGTTTCCGGATCCGGCAGAGAATCCCGGATAACCGCGACCCGGCGGCCCAAGTCGTCCCATCCCTTGAGCCGCATCGTCGGGTTGATTTTTTCTGGCAATACGCGCGATATGGGTTCCTGCGCGTACAAGACCAGGCAAAGGGCAAGGCTCAGCCCCGCCCAAACCGGCAGCAGCCGCCTGGTCCAGGGAATGCCGGGGATTGGGGAAGACGGCGCCGCCTGCCGCCGCAACCGCATGGCGGCCCGATACTTTTCGAGGACCCTGTCAACGCCGTAGGCCGCCAGGACAACCCCCGAGGCGTAGCCCATGGCCGGCCAGTTGGCGTAAATGCGCGTATGCAGGCTCCAGACCAGGAAAAAAAGAAAAATGGGCCAGAAGCCCGCGCAAAACAAAGCGGCCTGGCCCGTTTCCAACTCTTCTCCGGAAAATTCGCCATGGGACCGGCGAAAACAGCGCCGCGCCGCCAGGCCCCCGCCATAGACCATGAACGCCAGCCACCAGGGATAGACAAGCCCCAACTGGCCGCCGACATATTCCGGCAGGCGGTCGAAGCGGATAAGAGGCGGCGCTTCCCCCGGCGCCGGCGCGACCCCCGCGAGCCGCCCCACGTGGCGGAAGCTCGCCCAGTCATTCTGCGCGTTCCAGACGACGATCGGCAAAAAGCCCGCCAGGACGCCGACGCCCAGAGCGATGCCCAGTTTCTTCACGTATCCTTCGGGCAACAGGCCCTGCCACCGGAGGATCGCCACATACAGCGCGGCGACCCCGGCCATGCCGAGCATGGTATACTTGGCAAGGATTCCGAACGCCACGGCAAGGGCCAACCCGGCCCACGGCCAGCGCGCGTCCTGTTTCACCGTGCCCGCGTACAGGCAGAACAGGGCCGCGAGCCAGCAGACCAGCAGCGGGTTGTCCGTGGTCATCAGGATGCCGCCGGCGAGGAACAGCGGCACGGTGTTGACGATGAAAAGCGTGATGAGGGCCAGGCGCGGCCTTCGCATCAGGACGCCGACCCCGCCGTACAGCAAAAGCTGCGCGGCAAGAGAACCCAGGATGGCGCCGAACCGGACCCCGAGTTCCGTATCGCCCAGCAACGCGGTACCCGCCCGGATGATCCAGGCGATGAGCGGCCCTTTGGAGTAGTAGGAAAGCTGCAGCCGCCGCGACCAGTCCCAGTATTGAGCCTCATCCTGGACCAGGTCGAGCTGGCCTGACGCCACGAACAGGTAGCGGGCAAACGTCGCGACGGCGATGAGCGTTATGGCGCAGGCGTGCGGATAGCGCCGCCAGAACGAGACGATGGTTCGCACCCGAACTCCGATGTACCGGCTTCCCGGCGCTTCTAGCCGGGCATCGTGCCGACGAGGATGCCGCACCCCATGGGCAGGTCGATAGCGGCCCGGCTCACGGAAACGGCCCCGGCATCGCGGATCATGGTTTCGATTTCCGCCCAGGTGTACGTCTGGCCCCCGGCCGTGCCGACAAGCATGTTGAGGCCGAACAGCGCCGGATGCACGGGACCGCGCCTGTCGTTATCCACGATGAAATCCTGGATGATCAGAAGGCCGCCCGGGGTGAGCAGTTTTCCCGCGTCCCTGACGAGCTTGGCCGAATCGCGCGGGCTGTCGCCGTGCAGGATCTGGGAAATCCAGACCACGTCGTACCCTTCCGGAAGCGGATCCTTCAAAAAATCGCCGCCCGCGAAGTTTATCCGTCCCTCAAGGCCGTAACGGCGGACGATGTCCATGGCGATGGGCTCGGTGGTGGGTTTGTCGAATATGGTGGCGGAAAGGCCCGGGTTGGCGCGGCAAAAGAAGACCGCGTAGGTGCCGGGACCGCCGCCGAGGTCCAAGAGGCGCTTCCTGCCCGAAAGATCCAGGCCTTGCGCGATTGTATCCGCCTGGTACATGGCCACGTTGAACATGCCCAGGAGAAAGGATTTCCGCTCGGCCTCGTTTTCCGTGTGGCTCGACGAAACCTCGCGCATGGGGCCGCCCGTCTTGACGGACTCGGCCAGTTTCGTCCATGCCGGGGCAATATGCCCTTGGTGCTCTATGATGAAGCCGATGAAGTCATCGGATTTCCGCGACAGGTACCGGCGCGAATGCTCGGGCAGAAAGAGAGCGTCGCCTTCGCGCTCGAGAAAACCGAGGGAAGCCAGCCCGGTTACGAGCATACCCAGCGCGCGCTCGTCGCATCGCGCGGCCTTGGCTAAGGCCTGCACGGTCATTTTCGCGCCGTCCCCCATGGTATCCAGTATCGTGAAAAGATCGAGCAGAACGCCCGCCTGCAAGGTAAACGGCTGCCAATAGGCGCTGGAGAGACTGAGCATCTCTCCGGGAGTCCATTGCTTCGTCATACGGCCCTCCTTGGTTGACCGGCGGATAATAGCAGCCGCTCCGCGAT
>JAJBSY010000360.1 GCA_020861205.1 Deltaproteobacteria bacterium
CCCTTGACCCGCAGGCCGAGCAAAACCGCGCCGGCCTGGGTGGGCGTCAGCGCGCCGTTCCTGAGCTGGCCGAACACCTTGTTCGCGACGTTGGCCGGGAGGTCGTGCCCCTGGGCCAGTTCCTCGATGACCGCGGCCACCTGGACAGGCTCATCCGCCGTTGCGGCGGCGTCGGAAGCGCCGGCCACGGCCTTCCCCGGTTCGAGCGGCTTGGGGAAATTCGCCAGCAGCCGCATCCCTTCGGGCGTCAAAACGGATTCCGGGTGGAACTGGATGCCCGTCCACGGCCGGTCCGTGTACGTGAGAGCCATGACTTCGCCTTCATGGGTCCTCGCCGTCACCCGCAGGGCATCGGGGTTGTCTTCGGCCCGCACGACCAGCGAATGGTACCGGCCGACGAGCATATCCTGCGGGAGGCCCTGAAGGACGCCCGTCCCGTCGTGAGTGATCCGCGACTGTTTGCCGTGCATGATCCGGTCCGCCACGACCACGGCCGCCCCGGCGAGATGCCCGAGAATCTGGTGCCCGAGGCAGACGCCGAGAACCGGCACGCGCGCCGGGAGGTTCCGGAGAAAGGCGAGGCAGTTTCCGGCTTCTTCCGGCCGGCCGGGCCCGGGAGAGAGGCAGACGTATTCAAGCGCGGGATCCGCGGCCATGGCGACCAGCCCCGGATCGTCATTCTTCACGACAACGGCCGTTTTGCCCTGTTGGGCGAATGCCTGGACCAGGTTGTAGGTAAAGGAATCGTAGTTATCAACAAGCAGAAACATGGCTCACCTCTTCATTGACGGGAGAATTCAGGGAGACGACCTTGCGGATGACCTCGGCCTTGGCCAGGCATTCGTCCCATTCCTTTTCCGGCACGGAATCATGGACGATGCCCGCCCCTGCCTGCCAGTGAATGCGGCCTTCGCGGATCCAGAGACTCCGGATGGTAATGCCGAAATCCAGGCTGCACGCGCCGCGATCCAGGCTCATCCAGCCGATGGCGCCCGCGTAGGGGCCGCGCGGGCTCCCTTCCTCTTCCGCGATGATCTCCATGGCCCGGACCTTGGGCGCGCCGCTGACGGTTCCGGCCGGGAACGTCGCGGCCAGCACGTCAACCCCGTCCTTTCCGTCGGCGAGGTCCGCGCCGATCCGCGAGGTGAGATGCATGACGTGGGAAAACCGCTCGACTTCCATGAATCGCTCGAGCGTGACGCTCCCCGGCTTGGCGATCCGGCCGAGGTCGTTGCGGCCCAGGTCGACCAGCATGACGTGCTCCGCTTTTTCCTTGGGATCTTCCAGGAGTTCGTCGCCGAAGAGCGCGTCCCGGGCCATGTCCGCGCTTCGCGGACGCGTGCCCGCTATGGGGCAGAGGCGCAGGCGCCCTTCATCGCAGGTGACCATCACCTCGGGGGACGAACCGAGCAGAACGCCGTCGTCGAACCGCATGTAAAACATATAGGGCGAGGGATTGATATGCCTGAGCCGCCGGTAGACGCCGAACGGGCTTTCCGCCAGCGGCGCGTCAAAGGGAGTGGAAAGAACGACCTGGATGCCTTCCCCCTGGTGCAGCCGTTCGGTAACGCGGGCCACGGCGGCCGTGTACTCTTCCTTCCCGGCGAGTTTGGAGGCCGGGCGCGCGGACCTGGATATGACGCTTGTTCCCGCCAGGGCGCGGACCCTCGCACGGTCCGGATCCGCGCGGAACAGCTCCAGGCGCGTAATTTTATTGTAGCCGTGGTCAAAAATAACCAGCGTTCCCGGCAGCACGAGGGTCGCCTCCGCCTCTTCCGGCGGCAGAACCCCGGCGAGCTTCGGTTCGAACAGTCCGGCCAGGCCGTAGCCCAGGTAACCGTACACGGCCCGGGTTATGGGCGGCAGTTCCACGCCGGGCGCGGGCGAGAGCTCGATATCCGCAAGACATTCCCGGAGCCCGTCGGGAAAGGGTTTTCCCGCGTGGCGCGCCAGGCCGTCCAGCGCGGCGTCCGCGCTGGAGACCGCGAGCTTGCCGTCACGGCAGGACAGCGCGAGAACGAACTCGGTCGCGATAATGCTGTACCGCCCCCATCGCCCGTCAACTTCCGCGCTTTCAAACAGGATTCCCTTTCCCTCGCCGACGAGGCGCAGGAAAAGACCGACCGGCGTATCGAGGTCGCTTTCAAGTGAGGTTGCATTCTGGAACAGGCGGACAGACATGGCATCTCCTTCGGTTACGGTATACGTTCCGGTCCGGACATGCCCGCGGCGACAAAAAAGGGCCGCAAGCATGACGCTCGCGGCCCGGAACAACACGGAAAATTTTTTATGCGTGGTTCATGACCGCGAGGCTGACGCCCTGCCACCAGAAACCGCGCCAAAGACCGCCGGCCATGGACATGGAAGCGGTATTCGCGGAAAGGATGGAAACGTTGCCGGAAACGGTCATAAAATCACCTTGTTTTGTAGCGCCTTATATAGCGCCACTCGAAAGTGCCGGTCAAGTGTTTTCTTGATCCGGAAATTTCGTTCCGGCACAAGCGCTTTCGCATCATTCACAAAAATGCTGCAAATTATTGATAACAAGTCCTATTCCTGCTAGAAAGCAGGGAAAGAATAATTACGTTGCCCACTATATCGAAAAGTCGTAATACTGTGGAATAGCTCTGTCTCCATTTTTGCCAAGGGGAATGCCATGGACGTCGTGTTTCTTTCCCGGTTGCAGTTCGCGGTCGCCGTTTTCTTTCACTTTATTTTCGTCCCGTTGACCTTAGGGCTGTCGCTGATAATAGCCCTGATGCAGACCAAGTATTACCGTAGCGGTGACGAGGTCTACAAACGCATGGCCAAGTTCTGGGGCAAACTCTTCCTGATAACCTTCGCCCTGGGGGTTGTGACGGGCATCACCCTGGAATTCCAGTTCGGCACCAACTGGTCGGGATACTCCCGGTACGTGGGGGACATCTTCGGCTCGCTCCTCGCCATCGAGGCGACGGTGGCCTTTTTCCTGGAGTCCAGCTTCCTGGCGGTCTGGCACTTCGGCTGGGAGCGGGTTTCGAAAAAAATCCACCTGGCGGCGATCTGGATCGTCGCCGCGGCGGGCAACATATCCGCCGTCTGGATCATTCTCGCCAACGGCTGGATGCAGAACCCGGTGGGCTACGTCATCCGTAACGGTCGGGCCGAGGTTGACGGGTTGGGCGGATTCTTCCAGATTATCACCAACCCCTTCGCCTGGGGCCAGTTCCTCCATACCGTCTTCGCCGCCTGGATGCTCGGCGGGTTCTTCGTCCTCGGCATTTCCGCCTGGCATCTGGTCCGGAAGAACGAAACCGAGGTTTTCACCAAGTCGTTCCGCTACGGCGCCGCCTTCGCCCTGATTTTTTCCATCCTGGTTGCCCTGCAGGGGCACACCCACGGGATGGCCGTCGCGAAGTACCAGCCGCCGAAGCTCGCCGCGATGGAAGCGCACTGGGAGACAACCAAGGCCGCGCCCATGTATCTTCTTGTCATTCCTGACGAAAGCAACCAGCGAAACGCCGTTGAATTCTTGGGGATTCCCGGGGTTCTGAGTTTCCTGGCGCACGGCAGCTTCTGCGCCGAGGTCAAAGGGCTCAACGACTACCCCGTGGAAGAGCATCCCCCGGTCCTGTTGACCTTCCTTTCGTTCCGGCTGATGGTCGGACTCGGCACGCTCTTCCCC
>JAJBSY010000375.1 GCA_020861205.1 Deltaproteobacteria bacterium
GCGCCGGTAGTCGCGCGTCCGGTGGCGGAAACCGCCGGTCCGGCTCCCGTGATAGAAGCCGTGGCGGCTACCCCGGACGGTCCGCCGGAAGAGGGCGAGGAGGCCCTGGATCTTAACGAGCTGGATGCGCTTCTGGACGATATCCTGGCCACCGCTCCGGAAGTGAGTTCGCCGTCCGCCGCCGAAACGACCGAGGCCGCGCCGCCCGCCGCCGAGAGCCCCTCGGGAAAGGATTCGCCGGATGGGGATGCCGCCGTGGTCATCCCGGTGCCGGATCAGGCGATCATGCCCGCGTCCGAGGAATTGTCGGCCCTTATGGAAAGGGTCCGGCGACTTGAAGAGTCCGTGGACGTTCTGGAGTCGGGCGAAATGTCCGAGTCCATGATCGAGGGGTTTATCGACGCCAAATTGCATGCCTGGACTGAAAGCCTGTTCGAGCCCGGTTCCCCTGTCATGGACAGGATATGTAACGAGATCCGGGGCCGGTTCGCGGAAGGGGATTTGAGCGAAAGCCTCGAAAAGATGGCCGCCGCCGCCGCCGCCAAGGTTATCCGCGAGGAGATCGCGGGTCTCATGCAGGAAGACGGCTGACATCGACCGTTTTTGCGCGTAACGGAAATAAAAAAGGGGAGGGCTTCGCAGGTTCTTCCTTTTTTCCCGTCCGGTCGTCCGCCATCGTGGCCGGTCGCCATTCCCCAAGGACGGGTTTTTTTCTTTCCCGGCTCCGATCCGGGACGCGGGATGCCCGGAGGAATCATGGATAAGGTACACAAGGACACGTTGCAGGTCACAAAGGAAATTATCGTCAAGTTCATCGAGACCGGGCGCGTGTCTCCCGCCAATTTCGAGGAAATCTTTCCCGCCGTGTACACCGTGGTGCGCCGGACGCTCGTTGATTCCCTCCTGTCGCCGGTCCCCCTGTCCGACCGGGATGGCGACGACTGACCCCATGCGATCAGACTCTTCCCTGAACCATCAGCATGGCGTTTCCGCCATGTTCGGACGCATAGCCTCGGGATATGACGCGGCCAACCGCATCCTCAGCTTCGGCGTGGACACGCTCTGGCGCAGGCGTCTGGTCAAGGGTGTCGAAGCCGCCTTCGCCCCCGGGTCCCGGCGCAGAATCCTGGACCTGGCGGCGGGCACCTACGACGTCTCTCTCGCCCTCGTGCGCTCCGTCCCGGGAGCCTCGGTTCTGGCGGCGGACTTCTGCCTGCCCATGCTCCAGGCCGGTAAAGGCAAGCTGGATGCGGCCGGCGCGTATGCGAAAGGACGAATCAGGCCCATCGCGGGCGACGCGCTCCGGCTTCCCCTGAAGGACGGGAGCGTGGACGCCGTCACCGTTTCCTTCGGCCTTCGCAACATGCGCCCGCGCGCGGACGCGCTGGCCGAGGCCCACAGGGTTCTCACGCCGGGCGGGGTGTTCCATATCCTGGAATTCGGCACCGCCAGGGGGCGCATCTGGGGCGGCCTGTACAACGTATATCTGACACGGATCCTACCGCTCGTGGGCGGCATGGTGACGGGCGACAGGGAAGCTTACGAATACCTGGCCGGGACCATCGAAGCGTTTCCGGAAGCCGCCGTCCTGTCCGAGGAACTGCGGCAGGCCGGGTTCCGGGACGTCGCCGCCCGGAAGCTTTGGGGCGGTATCGTGTACTTGCATACCGGGAAAAAATGAGGCACAACGCCATTTTCCCGATGGGCCCTCGCAGGGCCGCCGGTTGCGGCTATCCGCCGTCAGTTTTTCTGACCTTTCGAGGTACGTATGAACCTGCGATTTTCGGATTTTGAGAAAAAAAAACTGCCTCTCGCCGTTGTCGGTCTCGGGTACGTGGGGCTGCCTCTGGCGGTGGCTCTCGCCCGCCATTTCACCGTTATCGGCTTTGACGTTTCCGAAGAGAGGGTGGCCCAGCTCGCGAAGGGCCGCGATCACACCGGCGAGGTTGACGACGCGGCCATGGGCTCGACAACCGCGCGGTTCACCACCGATCCCGCCGAGCTCGCCCGGGCGGGCGTCATCATCGTGGCGGTGCCCACTCCCGTGGACAACCACAAGACGCCGGATCTCACCCCGGTAAAAAAAGCCAGCGTCACCGTGGGCCGCGCCATGGCCAAGGGAAGCGTCGTGGTTTTCGAGTCCACGGTGTATCCCGGCGTTACCGAGGACGTGTGCGTGCCGATTCTGGAAAAAGAGTCGGGACTGGTCTTCGGCAGGGATTTTTCCGTGGGCTACTCGCCCGAGCGGATCAATCCCGGCGACAAGGTTCACACCCTTGAGAGCGTGATGAAAATAGTGGCCGGAAGCGATGAGCCCACCCGCAAGCTGCTGGCGAAGATCTACGGCTCCGTGGTCAAGGCGGGCATTCACGAGGCGTCGTCCATCAAGGTGGCGGAAGCGGCCAAGGTCATTGAAAACACCCAGCGCGACCTCAATATCGCGCTGATGAACGAGTTGTCCGTGATTTTCCACAACCTGGGGATCGACACCCTGGAAGTGCTGGAAGCGGCCGGGACCAAGTGGAACTTCCTTCCGTTCCGGCCGGGTCTCGTGGGCGGGCACTGCATCGGCGTGGATCCCTATTACCTCACCTACAAGGCCGAGGAAACGGGCTACCAGCCCCAGGTCATCCTCGCGGGCAGGCGCATTAATGACTCGATGGGCGCGTACGTCGCGCAAATGGCCGTGAAAATGATGATCCAGGCCGGACGCCAGGTCAAGGACGCGAAGGTTGGCATCCTGGGCCTGACGTTCAAGGAAAACGTGCCGGATCTCCGCAACTCGAAAGTCATCGACATCATCACGGAGCTTGTGGACTTCGGCGCGACCGTCCTCGTGCACGACCCCCTGGCGGATAACGACGAAGCCAAGGCGGAATACGGCGTTTCACTCCTGCCCCTCGAGGATCTGGCCGATCTGGACGCCCTGATCCTGGCCGTGGGGCATGAAGCGTTCTCCCATATCCGGCCCGGGGATCTCGCCGCACGGTTCACGGACGAAGATTCGGTCGTGGTGCTCGACGTCAAAAGTTTCTGGGACAAGCGGGATATGCTTGATTGCGGTTACGCGTACTGGCGCCTGTAGGCCATGGAAGCGATGATTCTCCTTACCGCCGCGACGGCCATGGAGATGCGGGCCGTCATCCATGGGCTGGGCTTGGACATGCCCGCGCCGGAACCCGGAACCGGCGTTACCGGCCGGGTCCGGGATATCCCCGTCCGGCTTGTCGTCAGCGGCATCGGCCCTTTGGCGGCCGCGTTCGCCGCAGGCCGTCTCGCCGGGGAAGGGGCGCTTGCCCCGGAGCGCTGCCGGGGCATCCTTTCGCTCGGCATCGCCGGGACCTACGCCCGGAATGCGGCGCCCATCGGATCCGTCTGCATGGCCAGCGCGGAAGTCTGGCCCGAATACGGGCTCCTGACGGACAACGGGGTTGATCCCGTAGCGCTGGGCTTTCCGCTCGCGGGCAAGAAAGAGGCGGCCGACCCGCCGCCCGTCTGGGACACGCTCCCGCTCGCTCCGGCGCAAGCTCTCGCCGCCATGGGGCTCGGCGATCCGTCCAACGCCCCGCGCACGGCTGAAAATCCCCTTGTGGCGGTCGGGCCGAGCATCACGGTCGCGGCGGTTTCCGGCACGGTCGCCCGCGCCAGGGA
>JAJBSY010000459.1 GCA_020861205.1 Deltaproteobacteria bacterium
CCTTACAGGCGCATATGAAAAACCCCCGGCTTTGCCGGGGGATATTTATTTTGCTACTTTCTCTTTTCAACAACCCGGTACTTGTTGCCGAGATACTCCAGCACGTCCTCGATGAAGTAGGCTACCTTCCTGCCACTCTCGTGAACAAGCTTGCGTTTGAAGCCTTTGCCCCTGGAGTCCCAGTTGGCCATCGTCTTGCTGTTGAAGAGTCCTCCGCTTCGCCTGGCCAGTTCGGACCGGGTAATGGTGCCGAACAAGTTTCCATTGCTGGAGAACCATTTCTCCAGTTCCATTGCCAAAAGAGCTTTCTGCTCGTTATTCATGGCGTTTTCCCTTCCAAAAGGGCTTGGCGCGCATGGCGGACAGTCCTCGGGCAGGATGCGCCCTCGGAATACAATGCCGGCTCACTCGTCGGCATTCGGCAGTGTGGCGGTATAGGTCGGCGTCGCGCGGATGCGCGGCTCGAAACGCGGGTATCCGAGCGCTTCGAGAACGCCTGTATGGCGGTAAATTTTGGTGTCGCGTGAGATCATGGCATATCTCGCGCTCCTCATACGTATGCCTGCCATAAGGCAGCGGATGACGCTTACTCCTGCTGCGTATCCGGCCATGCGCGGGTTTTGCACAATTCTCGGAACCGGCCCACGGTCCGGTTCCTACAAGGTTCTGTGGCGGCCGGTCACAAAAGCGGCTCGCAAAAACGATAGAATGGTGGTTGCTTGCCGGAACCGGGTACGGCCTGGCGGTATTCCGGCTTTTTTATGCGTATTTGGTTCGTGATGCTTCATGCCGTCCAAATGAGATGCATCACACGGTCCGCCACCGGATCATCCGGTCGCGCAAGGGAACAATAGCATGTACGGCCTGCGGGTCAAGCCTTACAGTATCAAGACTGTAAAGGAATTATCAGCTTTGGGCGCCTCGGAGTCCGATGCGTCACTTCGCGCAGTCTCCCCATCCTTGTAAAGAAAAGTATACGCCTTTCCGGCCTGTTCGGGACATGGAAGGATACGACGGGACGTCCAGTTAACATCTCGAAAATATTAATGAAAACTGTTGACTGGGTGCATTTTCGTGGTATAGTCGCCGCAAGTATTCATATACTTTGCCGTCGTGTGACGGTTTGTGCAACGCGGCGTCGAGACGGCCGCGACGCATGAGTGCCCCGGGCACGCCGGCGGTGAGAGGGTCAGGAACCGAGGACGGGTATAGCCCGCCTTGTTTCAAGGGCATTTCGCGGAACGGGGCGTCGCCCGCCGAACAGTCTCCCCCTGAAGGGGCCGCCGGCCTCTCAAGATAACTGGAAACGCAACCAGAACAAAAAAATGCGACTCCCTAAACTGTACGCTCATACGCAGAGCGTTGGGCCTGGCGCGGGTTTGCGCCGGGGTCTTGGTTCACAACCTTTTCCAGGATGTACTGATGCGAGGAAGCTTAAAAACACAGATTACCGCGGCCTTGAAATGCTGCACGCGAATCAAGGAAAGCCGCCATAAACAGAAGCAGCTCAACCATGGGCGAAGTCCGTTCATCCACTCCATGGGTACGTTTGATAAAACCGCGCGCCGCTTATGGCCGCTGCATGCCTGGCTCGGATCACGGGGCGTAAAGGACCTGGAATTGCTGACCGACGACCTGGTGCGCCGGTATTTGGATGATCGTCTCGCCTATCACCTGGAGCGCGGCAATTCCCGGCAGGCGTTCAAGGTGGAGGTGGCGGCGCTCGGCAACCTGGAACGGGGCCTGAATTTGTTTTCGGCGAGACATCGTGCGGCTCCGGTCCGGTATGACTTCTCGAAAGCCAGATCGAGTTTTACCGGCCGGGCGCGGAAATTGCCCAGGGCGACTTCCGAATACGAAAGCCGCGCTTTGTCCGACCCGATGGCGCTGATCGCCGCTTTGGAAGAGCCGCATCACAAGCTCATGGCCGCATTGCAGTATCATTGCGGCTGCCGAACCGAGGGCGTGGGCGCGCCGCGGCGGGATTATCCGGGCGGCAATCCCTTGAAAAAGGAGAATTTCGCCGGAGCAGAAGGCAGGCTTCTTCCCACGCAGAAAGACCCCGTTACCGGCGAGAGGGTGCGTCCCTTCTGGACCAAGGAAAAAGGCGGCAAGGTTGCCTGGAAGTATTGTCCGGAGGCCCTGGCGCGCGAGGTCTTGCGGTGGATTGAAGGGCATCCCGAAGGCCTGGGGGAGAGCTACGCGGTCTATCTCGCGGCCGTCAACAAGGCCATGCGGGAAACCTGCCAGACCGTCCGGGGCAGGGGAACGCACGCCCTGCGCTTCAATTTCGCCCGGCGCCGGTACAAGCAATGTCTTCTTGCGGGCATGGGGGACGAGGAAGCCAAACGGTTCGTCAGCCAGGAGATGAGCCATAACCGGCCGGACATCACGGAGGGATATTACGGATGAGCGTGGTGAAAATCATAACCTGACATGACGCGCTCACCGCCCGTCAAATCCTGAGCTGGTTCGCCCGGCAGGAAGAGGGGCTGCAAGTCGGGATTTTGAAAGTCAAAGGTGCCGAGCATGAGCGGTTACGGGGTCTAGCCGCCCGGCATGGCGTCACGGAAACCGAGCTGGCCGCGCTTGTCCTGGCGGCGGAACGCGGCGGTTGGAGCGACGAACAGGCGTACCGGAGCAGCCGAAGCGTCACGCCGGAGGCGGCGATACGGATCGCCGGGCGCAGGATCGCCCGGGCCGGCGCCTACCGTGCGCACCGGGAACTGGTGCGTTCCTGGCTGGCGAAACACTGGGGCAAGGTCATGGACATGCGCCGCGCGGGGTTGAGCTGGCGCCGGGTGTCGGCCATGATCGCCGACGAGCACGGTATCAGCATCAGCCATAGCGCGCTGCAACAATACTGGAGAAAATGGAATGAGCAATCCTGAACATATTGCAATATTGACTTCGGAACCGCTGACGCTGTTCGTATTCAACCAGTCGTCCACGCAGACGGTTTTGCGCCTGTCCGCCAAACAAACCGTTTTTAAAAGGTCGGTCGAGTTTCGTGACCAGCGAGGGCAGAGCACGGCTCGCCGGGTCCGGTTCAAACTGTGCGGGCTGGATCTATCGGATTCGTTTTCCGCCCTGAGCCGCGTCCATTCCCTGGTCAAGCTCTTTGTGCATCGCCAGTTCGGCATCGGCGACAAAAGCATGGTCATCGCGTTTCCCACGCCCAATGACCAGGAACTGCTGCTCTATTGCCGGGTGGTTCCTTACAAGGATGCATACGAAGGAATGGAGATCGGCTGGCTCACGGTGCGGGACGACGAACGGATACGCAAAAGCCATACAATGCCCATCGCATACGTGCATGATTTTCAAAGCGCGCTGCACAAGGCCATGGGCTGGATATCCCCCGGTTTGGATATTGAATATGTCGAACTGCCCGAGGCGCGTAGAAATATGGTCCCTCAGCCGAAGAAAGAGCCCAGAGAGCCGTTCGTTCCCGGGTTTTATTCCGTTAGACGGGGTTGATAGACCCGGCAATAGCTGTTTTGTCGCCATACAAATTAAGGAAATTGATGAAAGTATCAGAGTCGTGATGCGTTAGGCGAAGACAAGAACGCCGATGCGTACTAAAAGAGGAGTATGGAAAAAAACGAAACAGCCGATGTCGGGC
>JAJBSY010000250.1 GCA_020861205.1 Deltaproteobacteria bacterium
TCAGGAAACTGTTCAGGCCGTCATGCAGGATGAGGGAAAACGTCCCGGTCTGATGGCCGAGGAGCGTCAGGCAGGAGAAAACCAGGCCGCCCACGACCGGCGCGGGGATAAAATACGTCTGCAGAAAGGAAACCCGTTTCCGGATCGCGCCTCCGGCCAGGAGAACCAGAACCGCGAGCCCGACGGTTTGAATCAAATCAAGGGAAACAACGACCATACACATCCCTTTGCGGAAAGAACCACGCCGGAATCGCATCCACGCGGCGAACCGTTCGCCACTTCATAGCAGACAACATGGCCCAATAAAATATAAATTAACCCTCCCGGAGGCGGGGCGGGGTTGTCGTGTAAACGGAAATTTCGCCCTGCCAGAAGCCCTCGGCAGGGCGGCAAAAAGCCGCTCCGGCAGAGCGGCTTTTCTTGCATCGGGAAGGGTGAAACGTCGGGAGTTCAGGGAGGCTTTTCAGGGCCGCCATCATTGGATGGCGGCAACCTCAAACCCGATACCGGTCACGGCCTCCCTGAGGGCATCCTCGGAAACGCCGTCCTTCATGTCGAGAGATGCGGTCTTGGACGCCAGATCCACCGTGACGTCCGTCACGCCGGGGACGGCGCGAAGAGCCTTTTCAACCGAACCGGTGCAGTGGCCGCAACTCATTCCTTCAATGCGCATGGTCTTCTTCATGGGAGTACTCCTTGTGTTTTGCCGTATCGGGGGGTCGGACGCGGCCGGGGCCTCGGCAAGGGCGTGCGCCGCCGCATTCGCCTCCGGAAGATGCCGGGGTTTGAAGAGGCGCAGGCGGAGCGCGTTGCCGACCACGCTGACGGAACTGAGGCTCATGGCCGCCGCCGCTATCATGGGGTTGAGCGTCAGACCCCAGGCCGCGTGGAATACGCCCGCGGCAATCGGTATGCCGACGACGTTATAAAAAAAGGCCCAGAAGAGGTTCTGGCGGATGGTGCGCATGACCGCCTTGCTGAGTTGCACGGCGGTGACGGCGTCCAGCAGGTCGCTCTTCATAAGCACGATGTCCGCGGATTCGATCGCGATATCCGTTCCGGCGCCGATCGCTATGCCGACGTCGGCTCTCGCGAGAGCCGGGGCGTCGTTGATGCCGTCGCCCACCATGGCCACCTTCCTGCCCCGCTCCTGCAATGCGCGGATTTCCCGTTCCTTGTCCTGAGGCAGTACCTCGGCCAGCACCGCCGGGATGCCCGCCTGCCGTTGCACGGCGGCCGCCGTCCTCGCGTTGTCGCCCGTGAGCATGATCACGTCGATGCCCATGCCCGTAAGCTCGGCGACCGCCTGGCGGCTGGTCTTCTTGAGAACGTCGGCAACCGCTATAAGCCCGAGCGGATCTGTCCCCCGCGCGAAGTAAAGAACCGTCTTGCCCTCGGCGGCCAAAGCGTCGCCCCGGTCGATCAGGAGCCCGGTCTCAACGCCCTCGGCGCGGAGCATTGTTGCGTTCCCCGCGATATGGCGGACGCCGCCGATAGTGCCGCCAATGCCCTGCCCCGGAACTTGCGCGAAGTTTGTAACCTGCCTGAGTGCCGTGCCGCGCTTTTCCGCTTCCCGGACTATGGCTTTTCCCAACGGATGCTCGGACAGCGTTTCCAGCGAGGCGGCGACCGCCATCAGTTCTTCCGGGTCGGCGGCGTTCGGGACTATGTCCGTAACGGCCGGATTGCCTTCCGTAACCGTGCCGGTCTTGTCCAGCACGACCGTATCCACGGCCTGGGCAACCTCGATGGCTTCGGCGGACTTGAGCAGGATCCCGTTGGCCGCGCCCCGGCCCGTGCCCACCATGATGGCCGTCGGGGTGGCAAGGCCCAACGCGCACGGGCAGGAAATAACCAACACGGAAATCCCGATGGACAAAGCGAATTCCAGATCATAGCCAAGCAGCAGCCAAACCGCCGTCGCAACCGCCGCTATTACGATCACCACCGGCACAAAGACGCCGCTGATCGTATCGGCCAGCCTGGCGATCGGGGCCTTGGAGGAGGTGGCGTCATCCACCAGCCTGATAATCCGGGCAAGGGTCGTGTCGTCCCCCACCCGGGTGGCGCGCATGGAAAAATGGCCGGATGTGTTGATGGTTGCGCCCGTCACCGGATCTCCCGACCGTTTTTCCAACGGCAGGCTTTCGCCCGTGATGGCCGATTCGTCCAGGAAACCGTTGCCTTCCGTTATAACGCCGTCCACGGGCACGATCTCGCCCGCTTTAACAATCAGGATATCGCCCGTGACCACGGCATCGAGCGGAAGAACCTCCGTGATCCCGTTGCGGACGACCGAAGCCGTCTTGGGGGCGAGGTCCATGAGTTTGGCTATGGCCTCGGATGTTTTGCCCTTGGCCCTTGCTTCGAAAAACTTTCCCAGCGTAATCAGCGTCAGGATCATCGCCGCGGATTCGAAGTAAAGGTTCATGGCGAAATGGTGCGCCGTCGCCATGTCCCCGCGACCGAGGGCGAAGGCCATCCTGTAAATGGCATAGACGCCGAACGCCGCCGCCGCGCCGGACCCTATGGCGATGAGCGAATCCATATTCGGCGCCCCGCAGAAAAGGGACTTGAACCCCACCCGGTAATACTTGCCGTTGACGACCATGACCGGGATCGTCAGCAAAAACTGGGTCAAGGCAAAGGCCAGGGCGTTTTCGTTTCCGAGCAGCGAGCCCGTCAACGGCAGCCCGATCATATGCCCCATCGCGACGTAAAGCAGAGGAACGGTAAACAGGAACGAAACCGCGAGACGGCGTTTCATTTCCTTCAGTTCAAGAACGGCGGGATCCGCCCCGCCCTTTTTCGGATCGCGTTTATCCTTCCCGCCGCGCCGCACGGAAGCTCCGTACCCGGCTCTCTCCACGGCGGCGGCTATCGCATCGGCGGAAACGACGTCCGCGTCAAAGGATACCGTCATGCTGTTTTTGAGGAGATTGACATTCACGTCTGCAACGCCGTCCAACGCGCCCACGGCCTTCGCGACCCGGCTGGAGCAGGCGGAGCAGCTCATGCCGGTAATATCGAAAAGTTCCTTTTGCATCGGGTGCCTCTCCTCGTCCAATTGATCTTTCCAATAAGAGTAGCTATAAATATCCTTTCCGCAAGAACGCACTTTTTTAATAGGAAGTACCCAAAAGGATACCTTATGAATATCCTTCCCCCAAAACCTTGCGGCGCATCGTCGCGTAACTGCCCGGTTGAAGCGACTATCAACCTGATCGGCGGAAAGTACAAGGCGCTTATTCTCTGGAAGCTCACCGGCGAGACGTTGCGGTTTTCCGAGCTGCGGAAGGAAGTGCCTCACGCGACCCCCAAAATGCTGACGCAGCAATTGCGCGAGCTGGAACGCGACGGTCTGGTCAATCGGCGCGTGTACCCGGTCGTTCCGCCCAAGGTCGAGTACTCCCTTTCGGATTTGGGCATGAGCATCCGCCCGATACTGGAATCCATGTACGCGTGGGGAATCGGCTACCTGCACAGCCACGGACTGGAGGCGAACTGTACCATGATGCCGCCGGTCGACGCCCGGGCGGATGACGGCCCCGTTCGCGAAGCGACGTAAAAGGACTCGCGTTTTACCGCAAGGCCTCGTT
>JAJBSY010000224.1 GCA_020861205.1 Deltaproteobacteria bacterium
TATCTTCCCCTTGCATTCGCCCGAGTGTGAAAAGGTTGACCTTGTGTCGGAAGGCCGTGTGCGCCGCGCGCGTCTGTACTACCTGCGCAAGCTCAAAGGCAAGGCCGCCCGGATCAAGCCCAAGAAAAACTGGTAACACCTATGACCGGCCTTCAACGGCCGGTCTTTTCTTTCAGGAAACGATGGCCGTATCTTCGCACGTATCGGATATATCCGTCTTTGCCGGTCATGCCGGGGTTGATGAAGCCGGTCGCGGCTGTCTGGCCGGTCCGGTCGTGGCGGCCGCGGCGCTTTTCATCCCGGAATTCTCCTTTCGGCAGTCTCTCCCGGGCCTGGATGATTCAAAGAAAATGACGGCACCCGCGAGGGAGAAGCTTGCTCCCGCCATCAAATGCCACGCACTGGCTTGGGGAATAGGCTTGTCCTGGCCTGCGGAAATTGACCGGGTCAATATCCTGAACGCCACGTTCAGGGCCATGAGCCGGGCCGTCGCCGCCATGAAAAAAATCGGGCCGTTGCCGCCTTTGGTCATCGACGGCAACCATACGATCCGCCCGGATGCATGGCTGGCCGCCACGAACCGGCCCGCTCCCGAGCAAAAGGCCGTCATTGACGGCGACGCGCTTATTCCGCAGATAGCGGCGGCCTCCGTGCTCGCCAAAACATTTCGCGACCGCCTCATGCAAAAACTGGACGCCCGCCATCCGGGCTACGGGTTCGCCATCCACAAGGGCTACGGGACGGTGGAGCATCGAACCGCCCTCATCGTGCTCGGCCCTTGCTCCCTTCACAGAAGGACGTTCCGGGGCGTCCGCACGGAAGAGCGGCAGCTGACGCTGTTCTAGCTGACCCGCATGGCAACGGAAATTCATAAAAACGCGTCCCACATCGCAACCGGCATCCTTGGCGAGGAGGAAGCTTTACGCTATCTTTCCGGTCACGGATTCCGGCTGGTCGCCCGAAACTGGCGCCCGGCCGGGAGAGAACGGAATCTTGAACTTGACCTGATAGGCCGGTGGGAACGGTTTTTGGTTTTCGTGGAAGTAAAAACACGCAACACCCTCGTGGCGGGCGCCACGGATGTCCCTTCCGGGCTCCACGGTTTCACCCCGGCCAAACAACGGGCCATGATCCGCGCGGCCCGCGCCTACCTCGGGGAAAACGACCTTTGGGACGCGCCCTGCCGTTTTGATCTCGTTTGCATTACCTTCTTATCCGGCGGAACGCCGCAAGTGGACCATTATCGTGACGTCATCGAACTCGGGCAAACTCTGGATAGTGGCGACGCCCATTGGCAACCCTGGTGACCTTGCTCCCAGGGCCAGGGAAATTCTTGCCGCCGCCGACCTGGTGCTCGCGGAGGATACGCGACGCTCCGGTCTGCTTCTTTCCGCCTGCGGCATCATGCCAAAACGGTTCTTGAGCCTGCACGACCACAACGAAAAAGGCCGCATCGCGGCCGTTCTAAGCGAGCTGCAAAACGGTTCGGCAGCCGCGCTGGTATCCGACGCCGGTACCCCTTTGATTTCCGACCCGGGTTATCAGTTGGTCAGGGCTTGCCGCGAAGCGGGAATCGCCGTATCACCCGTCCCCGGCCCTTCCGCTCCCGTCGCGGCGCTTTCCGCAAGCGGGCTGCCTCCCATGCCGTTTACGTTCCTCGGCTTTCCCCCGCGCGCCGCGGGCGACATCCGCAAGTTTTTCGCGCCGTATGCGGGCCTGGAAAGCACCCTCGTTTTTTTCGAGCGAAAGGACCGGCTCGCCGCCACCCTCGCCCTGGCCCACGAAATCCTCGGCGAGCGAGCGGGCTGCATCGCTCGTGAAATTACCAAGACATACGAGGAATTCATCCCGTTCTCCCTCGCCCGGCAAGGAGAATCGTTAGCGGAAGACCAGGGGCTGCTGGGAGAGATTACGGTTATACTCGGGCCCCCGCAACAGGTCCCGGCAACCCCGGAGGACGCCGTCCGCGAGGCGATCCGGGAACAAAGGGAACGCATGCCGGAGGCGAGGCCACGCGAAATCGCGCGGTCCGCGCAACGCCTCGTCAGCGGCTGGACCGTGGACGCGGTCTATGCGCTGCTGCGCCGGGTATAAAATAAACGCCGCCCGACCGATGGCCTGATCCCCTTCAGCGCGCGGTAGGGTGACCGCATAGCGCGGGCCTCCCCGTTGTTCCTTTCCAGTAAAAAATACCGTATACTGTTTCGCCATGCATACCGTACCCCGCGCGACGTTCCTGCTCGTTTTCCTGCGCACCTACCTCGTAGGCGCCGCGTTCAACATGCGCGGATTGCAAAACGTGGGATTCATGTACGCCATGGACCCGGCGCTGGCCGCGATCCATCGCGATCCCGGGGAACTGCGCAAGGCGAGAAACCGGTACGCGCGGCACTATAACTGCCATCCGTACTGGACGCCGCTGGTGGCCGGTATGCTGCTGCACACCGAATCGGAAATCGCCAACGGGCGCATGTCGCCGGAGGTATTCGCCTCCATCAAGGACACGGCGGTCAACACCCTTTCCGCGCTGGGGGATTCCGTTTTCGGGGGCACGCTCCTGGTCACGTGGGCTTTGGCGATGGCGTCGCTTATCATCAGCGGGCACGCATGGGTTGCCCTGGCTTCCAGCGCGGCGCTTTTCGTGGCGCTCCAATTGTTCAAGCTCGGCATTTTCATCGCGGGCGTGCGGTTCGGGCTAACCGCCCTTTTCTGGATGCGGCGTTGGGGCCTAATCAACTGGGGAGACAGGCTCAAAATCGTGAACGCTTTTCTGTTGTTGCTTTTTTTGCTGCTCTGCCTGCCAGAAAAAGATGACCCAGCGCTTTGGGGACTCGCGGTCGTGTGCATCATACTCGCCGCGTGGCTTACCGCAAGGTTGCACATTCCCAGGGCCCTTCTCGCCCTTGCGGCGACAACGGCTGTTTTGCTGCTTGTGTAACGATTGACTGATCAACCCGTCCTGCCCGGGCGAAAGGATACCGAGTGGATACCGTGCAACAGATCGCACCCGGAGAGTATGAAACAACGGTCGTCATCACCAACGAGCTTGGCCTGCACGCCCGTCCCGCCGCGCTGGTCGCCAAAACCGCCCAGCGGTTTTCGGCGGAAGTGACGCTGCACGCCGACGACAAGCGGGTGGACGCCAAAAGCATTCTCGACATTCTCTCCCTTGCCGCCGGCAAGGGAACCTCGCTTATCGTCAGGGGAAAAGGCCACGATGCCGAGGAATGCCTCAAAACCATCGCCGATTTGATACGCGTCCAGTTTCAGGAGGAATCGGCATGACGCGCAAAGTCCTGCACGGGGTCGCCGTTTCAGCCGGTATTGCCATCGGCAGGGCCTTCTATCTCCACCGGGGTATGCACGCCGACCCGGTGGACGGCTTTGTGCCCTTCTACCGCATCGATGCGGAAATAACGCGCCTCGACGCGGCCTTTGAGGCCACCCATACGGAAATCGAGGAAGCCCGGAAACGGCTGGATCCGAAACAGAAAGAACAGCTCGGCATTCTCGCGGCGCACAGCATGATCTGCAAGGACCCCAAGTTCGTCGACGCCGCGCGGACCAATATCCGGGACAAAAACCTTCCTGCCGA
>JAJBSY010000367.1 GCA_020861205.1 Deltaproteobacteria bacterium
ACATCATAGAGATGGGAACAGGCCAGGATACCCTGAAAATCGGCGGCGATATCTTCTCGGAAGTCCGGCCGGGCAAATCGGCCGCCGATGCCGGGACGGTCGTGGATATGGGATACGGGCTCGGCGATTACGGGAAGAACGTGGTCGAAGTTGACGGAAGTATCGAAACCCACACGTATACCAATACCAAGATAGCCATGGGTTTCGGCGAGGGAGAGCTAACGGTTGGCGGAGACATTGCGACCGGCGGCGGCGGGTCGTACCTGAACGTCCAGTTGCAGGGCGGCGACAAGACCATAAGCGTGGGCGGGGACATCCGCGCCGAGACCAACGGCTTCGTAACGATAGATTTTGACGATACGAAAACGGCCAACAACAACGCCAACAACTTCCTCATCCAGGCCGGACAGTCGGGAACCGGCCGTATCGCGGCTATCGGCAGTATCTCGTTGCCCTATGAGGCGGCCGAACTGGCCATCAAGACCAACCTCGACTTTGCACGCGCGGACAAGCTTGACATTGACAGCGATATGGAGACGAACAACCAGGGCCTCATAACCGTGAAAACCGGCGGCGGCGACGACACGGTCACCATCAACGGCAACCTGCTGGCGAAGGACGGCAAGGCCTGCACCACGCCCAACGGCGACGGCGACTACACCGGAGGCGGCATCCATATCGACACCGGCAGCGACGGGAACGACGTCTTGACGATCAAAGGCAGCGTTACGGCACTGGGCCTGGCGAGCGAAGTCTCCCTTGCCGCGAACACGGTGACCGTAAACCGCGCGGCCGCGCCGGGCGCGTCGGCCGATATCGCCTACGGCCTTTCCACTACCGGCCTCACCACCAATAATCACGCCTGGACAAAAATAGACGCCGACCATGTGGACGTGAGCGCGAAGTCCGGCAATGCGGACGGCAGCCACGCGTTCGGCATGAAGGTTGTGTCCGGCTCCTCCAGCGCGACCTCCCGCAGTACGGCGAGCAACACCATCAACAGCACGGACGAGGCCGTTATCACGGCGGTCACCGGCGCGGGAATGGCAAACGCCTACGCCATGCACGCGGCCAATTACGCATCCAAAGCCACGGATTCCCCGTACGACCCCTCCTGGATCGACGGGACCAACACGGTCAACGCGGCCAAAGTGACGCTTAGCGCCACCGCCACGGGCGACGCGTTCGCCATGTACACGGGCAAGGACATCACGGATACAACCGATACCTTCCCCTACGACATGGGCGCGGGCAACTACGTGAACGCCGCGTCCGTGAAGGCCACGGCGACGTCCGCCTCCGGCGCGGCCACGGTTATGGGATCCTCCGGCGGCGTGAACGTCATCGCTGATACCGGCGGCGCGGCGGACAGCGTCACCCTCACGGCCACGTCCTCCTGGAGCGGCGCGGATGACGCAGCCCTCACCGCAGCCGGCTTGCAAGCAACGGGAGCTGACTCGTCCAACACCGTGAACGCGCAGGCCATCACCGTGAACGTCTCCGCGGAAAGCGGCATGGCGTTCGGGATGCACACCGGCGCGGGCGGCGGCACGAATACGCTGACCGGGAGCACGGTCTCCGTTACTGTCACCGGAAGCGCCAATACCTACGGCATGTATGCGGGCTTCGGCGGGACGAACATCATCAAGGCGGCCGGAGACCAGGCCCTGACGGCCACGGTCACAGCCGGGACGGCCATGCACGCCGTGGGGGACGGACAACCCGATACAATTGAACGCAATCAGATTCTCGGAGGCGCGGGCGACGATTCCGTAACCGTCAACGGCAATGTGAGCTCTTACGACAATGCCGTGAACGCCATCGATACCGGCGCGGGCGACGACACGATCATCCTGAACGGGGAAATCGCGGCGGACAGCCTGGTCGTGCGCGGCGGCGAAGGGACGGACGTCCTGGTGCTCGGCGGCGCGTCGGCGGCGGAAATCCAGGGCCGGTACGAGGACTGGTTCGCCGGGATGAGCTACGAGCAAATCACCGAATTCGGCATCGAGGTCATCCGGGTCGCCAACGGCGTGGACCTGAACGCCAGCGAACTGGCATGGCTGCGGGAGTTTGCCACGGACAACAACATCAGCCTCGGCTGGGAAGACGGCACGACCTTGTTTTCTCTTTCCCCGTTCGCAGCCGGGATCGGACTGGAGTACGGAGCTTCCGCGTTCGGGGAAGAGGCGGCCCTTTTCCTGCCGGACGAGGAAACCGGCGGCCACGCTCTTGGCGGCCTGCACGCGACGGGCGAGCCTGATGCGCACGCTCTGGCCGAACTGGGCGGGGCCTTGCTCTTCCTCGCCCAGTCAGGGGATTCCGACGACCTGGCCGCTCTGCTGGAGAACGGCGCGAACGATGGCCGCCTTCGCAGCGAGGACGGCAACCTGGCGGAAAGCCTCGCGCTGGAATCGCATTGGACGAACCTCTGCGCCACGCTGGAAGTCGGTGCCCCGGTTCAGGCCGAATACTACCATGACGACGACCAGAGCCTGCTTCTCCAGCAGGAACTGACCGCCATAACCGGTTGACCTGGGGGGGGGAGAATCCCGCCACAAAAAGCGCCTCCCGTATCCGGCAAGGATACGGGAGGCCTTTCTGGTACCCGGACGTTGAACCGCTATCTCCGCGCACGAAGCAGCGAAACGGCGGTATCCACGGCCTCGAGGAGGCGGCTAACGGCATTGCTCCTTGCACGGCCAGTTCGTTCACAAAATGGAACGGCGTGCCGGGAACGCCGTTTTTGCGCGCTTCCGCGATGTCTTCGTCGATAATCTTTCTGACCCGGTCACTCCCGGCTTCGTCGGCGAGTTTCGCCGGGTCTAACCCGAGAGCACGGGCTTCGTCGCGTAAAAAAGTTTCGCCCTCTTTACGGAAACGCACTTGCTGAGCGAAGATTGTGTCATGATATTCCCAGCCCTTCGCTGTATCAAGAATGAACGCCGCGGCGGCATACTCCGAGGCCAGCCTCGCGAGCGGCTGGTCATGGCGGGGCCTGTGTTTAAATATGAAGCGCGCCGTTCCCTTGCGGACCGCCATAAGCTGCCGGACGGTTTCGGCGGCGCTTGCGCAATGCGGGCAGGTGTAATCCGAATAGGCGACAACGGTTACCGGCGCCTCGGGGTCGCCACGAACAGGACGGTCGCGCGTAATCGCCGGCGGTTTTTTCGCATCTTCCTTCCACCGGGCGCGCATGGCTGCGAGGTGCCTCTCCACGGAGCCCGTCCTTGCTATTTCCAACACGTCCAGGCTGTGTTCCCGCAGGACGTCAAGCACTATTTCAGGGTGCTCGCGGAGCACGCTACGTAACGCTTCCCGTAAGGACTCTTCCGTCAAGGGCGTTGTCGAGCCGGCCGTTCGGCCGGGTTGAGGGACCGCAAGGACCGTGAGCAGCACCAGGGAGATTACCGCAAAACAGTTTCCCAAGGTCGGCGGGCGGATCTTTTTTGCGAATGCGGCGAAAAATCCGTTCCGGTATCGGCGTATCGAGCTCGGGAGCCGTTTCACCGTCCGTCGGCCAACGCCTTCATCCAGATCACGACGGCGCGCGCTCCCGCGTCCTCGAAACCGAGCGCCCGGTCTCCCATATAC
>JAJBSY010000254.1 GCA_020861205.1 Deltaproteobacteria bacterium
GACGCCATTCAACTGGAAGCGGGCACGAAACTCGCCGGGACCGGGGTGAGTTTTTCGGCCACCGTGACCGACGGCCGTCTCGACCTGAACAGCCTGAACGGCGGGTTCGGGTTCGTCAACGATACCACCGGCGTGCTCGCGGGGCTGGGCATCAACACGTTTTTCAAGGGCGAAGGCGCGGGCGACATCAGCGTGAACGCCGATATCGTGAAGAACCTCAACCTCATCAACGCGGCCGCCATCAACGGCGGCGGCGAAGGCAACTCCGGCGATACCATAACCGCCCTGGAAATATCCAAGCTCGCCACCAAGAAGGTGTCCTTCAAGGATCCGGCGACGGGCAAGGTTACGGAACAGACGCTGCTGGCCAACTATTCCAGCTACGTCACCAAGGTCGGCGCGGATACGCAGACCGCCAAGTACAATGCGACCCTCTACGGCACCATGGCGATGGACCTGCGCAACCAGCAGGACTCCAATTCCGGGGTGAACCTGGATGAGGAAATGACCAATTTGGTCAGATTTCAGAATTCATACAAGGCGGCGGCCAAGCTCATCACCACCGCCGACGAGATGCTGCAGACCATTCTGGGTCTCAAGCAATAAGAAGCAGCTTTTTTAGCGAGGTGCGTTATGCGTATTTCCCAACGCCAGATGTTCACGCAATATCTCGGCCAGATGAACACTTCCCTGTCTTCGCTGATGGAATCCAACAGCCAGGGCGGCACCGGCAAAAAGATCAACCGCCCTTCGGACGATCCCGCGGGCATGGCCAGGGTGATGCTGTACCGGGAATCGCTCAGCAACATCCAGCGCAACAAGGCCAACATCAACGAGGCCACGGGTTGGCTCAATCTCGCGGACCACGCCCTGATGCAGGTCTCCGACATCATCGCCAAGATCAAGACCCTGAACCTGCAGTCGAGCACGGAAACGCAGACCGACGACAACCGCGACCAGAACGCCACCCAGCTTCGCGGCTATTTCGGCGAGCTCCTCAACATCGCCAACGAGAAGTACAACGGGCAGCATATTTTCGCCGGGCACAAGGTGGACGCCCCGGCCTACGTGGAAGGGCTGGCGGTTACCAGCCACAAGTACGAAAGCCCGGCGGGTTCCGGCACCTATGTCGATCTTTCCGAAACGGTGGATTTCGTCGCATCCGGCGCGAACCCGGAATCCGTGCTTATCCAGTTCACGGATTCGGACTCCCTGGATAACCGGCCGAGCTTCATCTACTCCAAGGACGGGGGAAAAACCTGGATCGAATCAACCCCGGCCGACTGGACGGGCGACCCGAACCCCAACAGCACGGGATATCCCCTGACACTGAACGCCGGGGGCGTTTCGATCGCGATCCATCCCAAAACCGTGGATGGGTTCAACAATCCGGTATACCCGGAGGTGGAGGCGATAACGCCGGACAAGACGGACTCGACGCCGGCCTACGCTTCCAAGGAAAGTTTGGGCGGCACCTGGCTGACCGTCCGCCCCACGGCCATCTACAAGGGGGACGACCACGATACCCAGACGACCCAGCAGTACGGGCCAACGGCGAACGGCCTGAAAGCGGACGGCTACTTCACGCGGGACGTTTCCGTGCGCGTTACGTCCAACGACGGCACCACGGTTGCATACGAGTACAGCCTGGATAACGGGTCCAACTGGATCAAGGCCACGGCGCCGGGCAACGCGCAGCAGCTCGCCATACCCGGCGGGTATGTGAAGATCGATTCCGGCGCGTTCGCGGCGAACCAGGAGTTTCTGGTGCACCCGCGCCGGGCGGATATCAACTTCGAGATTTCCAGCAACCAGACCGTCACGGTCAACAACGTGGGCAAGGATATCTTCGGCGGCATGTACCAGGAGCCGTTCTCCGATTACCCGAAAACCGTGGGCGGCGCCAACTTGTTCGACACGGTGGGCAAACTCATCGGGTACTGCGAAACCAACGATTCCGACGGCATCGGCCGGTGCCTCGAGGAGCTTGAGGATTGCCTGAAAGGCATCACCACCAAGCTCGCCGACGTGGGCGGGCGGGAGAACCGGCTGCAGGTGGCTTTCGAAACCGCAACGATCCGCGAACTCAGCGAGGATAACGCGCGCAGCGGCATCGAAGATGTGGACACTATCACCCTCATGACCAAACTGGCCCAACAGCAGCTTGCGTACAACACGGTGCTCAAATCGTCGTCCATGATCATGCAGATGAGTTTGATGAATTTTATTTAACGTGATACGCAGGTAAAACGTCTTTTACACGCAATCCAGGGATGGAGCGCGAGCGTTGCAAACCGCGGTTCCCCGCGCATGGGAAACGGATGTCCCTATGCTGATATTGACACGAAAGGCCGGCGAGAGCCTGCACCTGGGCGATGACATCAAGATCACCGTCTTCAGCGTGCAGGGCAAGCAGGTAAAGCTCGGCATCGACGTGCCCGAGGATATGACGGTATACCGTGACGAGGTGTACCAGCGTATCAAGGAGGAAAACAGGCAGGCCATGCAGACGAGCGATAATGACTTACTGGCGGTGACCCGGTTATGGAAAACAGACAGGAAATAGAGACCCGCCTCGGGAAGCAGGTGGTGGACCTGGACAAGGTGATCCACTTCCCGCGCGGGATTATCGGCTTTGAGGACCGCAAACGCTTCACGCTGCTCCAGATCCGCCCGGAGGCGCCGTTCCTCGTCCTGCAGAGCATGGACGACCCGGGACTGGGCCTGCTGGTGGCGGATCCTTACGGCTTTATGCCCGAGTATACCCTCAAGATCGGGGATGCCGAACAGAAGCTTTTGCAGGTTGACAAACGGGAGGATCTCGCCGTGCTGGTGACGGTCGCCATTCCCCCGGGGAAGCCGGAAGAGACGGTTATCAGCCTAACCGGGCCGATCCTGATCAACCATGCCGCCAAGATCGGCATCCAGGTGCCGCAGACGGATATCAAGGGACCCACGAAACTCAAGTTGAACACGGCGGACCTGACGCCGATACAATAAGCGGCAACGGAGCGCCCCGCGTAAGCGGGGCGTTTTTTTGTTCCGGCGGCATCTGGACGCGGCCCGCCACGGAGGGTAGGTTGAGGCATCCCTTTTGACTCTATCGCGGGAGCGTGCCATGGACCCTTCGGACATTACCGGAATAGCCCGGGAACTTTACCGGTTAAAAGACGCGGAAACCGTCCTGTTCGGTATGGACCTGCCCACCCTTATCCAGGCGGCCCTTGCCGTTATAGCCGGCTGGTACGCTCTTGTAACGCACGCCATGCTCCGCCAGAACCGGAAAAAGATGCGGGCGGACGAAGCCGAGCGACGGATTCTGCAAAAGCAGTATCTCAATTCCATCGCGCCGGTATTGCGAACCGCGTCCTTTACGGGAAACGAGGAAGAGCTGACCCTGGATGTCGAGAATCTGAAAACGAACTGTCCGGCATTCGGGGCGTGCGCCGTCGCGTACCTTCCCGGCCTGGGATTTTACGCGGATCCCTTCCATGCCGCCATCGACCGCTCCTTCCGGTTCACCCTCAATCGGGGCGGGGAGTAAGCCCTGGCTCTGGAAATAGCCGCACAATACGTGCAG
>JAJBSY010000284.1 GCA_020861205.1 Deltaproteobacteria bacterium
AGAGAACCCACAAAGGCCCCCGCCAGGGCGCCGAATAGGGCCCCGATGCCGAAAAGAAAAGGCGCGCAGAGAATCGCGCCGACCAGCCCGCCGACGATGCCGCCGACGGATCCCATGGTGGTGCCGCCGTATTTTTTCCCCCATATCTGGACCATAAGGGTTTCCATGACTTCTCCCACGATGGCGAGACCGCCCATTATCGCGAGGATCTTGAGGGTCATGGCCGTTTCCGGCACGAGGAACGTCCAGAGCGCGGCCAGCCCAAGGGCGATCCAGTTGGCGGGAAGCCCGAAGAGGTTGAGGAACAGGGACGACGCCATCAAAAAAATGCAAAGGATTGCGAGAACGGTAACCATAATGGTTGTGGTTTACACGCAAAAGACCGGCCGGGCAAGGAACCCGGCCGGTCTTTCGTCGTTTCTCCGCGCTTCGGCAACCATGGAAAGGCAGGATGAAGCGGCTCAGCGATCATTCCGCGGCAAGGGAATGCGGGAAAATTTCCCAAATGCTGCCCGGTCCTCCCGGCGGCTAACCATCTCCGATGATAATCATGTCAGGCTTTGCCGGAACAGCCGAGAACGTTCTTGATTTTGTGCGCAACCATTTTCTTCACGGCTTCGCGAGCGGGTTTGAGATAGGCGCGCGGATCGAAATCCTCGGGATGTTCCACAAAATGCTGGCGGATGCAGGCAGTCATGGCGCGGCGGATGGCCGTGTCAATGGTGATTTTGCAGACGGCCATCCCCGCGGCCTTGCGCAGGAGATCTTCCGGCACGCCCTTGGCGCCCCCGATCTTGCCGCCGTATTTATTGGCCATATCCACAAATTCCTGGGGAACGCTGGACGCTCCGTGCAGCACCAGAGGATACCCGGGCAGCATCTGGCCGATTTTTTCCAGCCGCGGGAAGTCCAGTTTGGCTTCCCCGGTGAACTTGTAAGCCCCGTGGCTGGTGCCTATGGCTATGGCGAGCGAATCGCAGCCCGTGCGCTGCACGAACTCCACGGCCTGGTCGGGATCGGTATAAATGGATTTTTCGGCGGAAACGTGTTCCTCCACCCCCGCGAGGCGTCCGAGTTCGGCTTCCACCCAGATGCCCCGGTCATGTGCGTAGTCCACCACCTGCTTGGTCGCCTTGATGTTTTCCTCAAAAGGAAGGTGCGAGCCGTCGATCATAACGGAGGTGAAGCCGCCGTCTATGCAGGCCTTGCAAAGGTCGAAATCGGGACCGTGGTCAAGATGCAGCACGACGGGGAGATCCGTTTCCATGAGGGCCGCTTCGATCAGCTTGACGATGTAATTCTGGCCCGCATACTTGCGCGCCCCGGCGGACACCTGGAGGATAAGGGGCGCCTTTTCCTCGGCCCCGGCCATCATGATGCCCTGGATAATTTCCATGTTGTTCACGTTAAAGGCCCCAACGGCGTACCCTTCCTTATAAGCACGCGCGAACATTTCCTTGGGTCCGGTCAACGGCATGGCGTTCTCCTTTTATGGTTTCAATACGGGTTGCAGTGGATGGAAAAAACCGCGTCAATATTTTCAAAAACTACCACGTTACGGCCTGCAAGTACAGGGGATGGGCCGATCGGTGGCCTCAATGTGCTTGATACTTCGTCAGGCTCGTCACACGTGAAGCGCATGAATGTCTTGATACACTTCACGCCGCGCGGAATTCGCCTTCCTCTTCTGAAGTCAAATGGAGGCCCTGCCGCCATCGTCGGATTCACGGCCTAACCGGCAAGCGTAAAAAACGGCCGCTGAAGCGGCCGCGAGGTGTCCGGTTGTATCAATAACCGACGATATTGGTCATCACTTCCGGCCGGTGGAAGTAAAACTCCACCCGGCGGTTTTTGACGGCGCTGTCCGGGTCGCTTTCCGGAACAAGCGGACGGGTATCCGCGTAGGCCACGCTCCGGACGAGGGTGGGGTCGATTTTCCCGTGTTCCACTATATACCGGATCGCGGCCGTGGCCCTGGCCGAGGAAAGTTCCCATTTCGAGGGGTAATCCGGCGCGCCGGTTTCCCCCTTGGCGGTATGTCCCCGCACGACAAGGTATACTTTGTATTTGCGCATGACCTCGATGACTTCATCCAGCACCTTGTAGCCGGTGTCGGTAAATGCGACGGAATTGGGCTGGAACAGCAGATCGCCCGTTACATGCAAAAGGACGCCCGTGTTGTCGGAACTTACGCCGCTGGCATAGGAAGGGACGGCGTCCGCCATCAGGAATTGCTTGAGTGTCTGCACGATGGAATGGGTGGATTTCTCGACCTCGTTCATTTTGAATTCGCGCGCGTCGAGCTTGTCCACCCGCTGGATAACCGTGTTGTTCGCCATGGGCGAGCTGGGGGCTATGTTGGAGAGCAGATTCGCGTCAAGGGCGAAGTATCCGGCGAGCCCTTCCTTGGTTTCCTCGTTCGTCATGTTCAGGATCCACATGAGGAGAAAGAAAGCCATCATGGCGGTCATAAAGTCGGCGTACGCCACTTTCCATGAACCACTCATACCGTCTCCCTATCAGCCCTTGCAGGACTGCTCCATTTCCAGGAATGACGGGCGGAACGCCCGGGGAATGGCGCGGCGTCCGTATTCGAGCGCGATGATGGGGCTGGATCCGCGAACGGCCGCGCCCACGGCTTCCTGGATGACGCGGAAGAAAAAGGAGCGTTCTTCCGCGAGGGTGATCATTTTTCCGGCAACAGGCCCGAAAATCCCGTAACAGAGGAGAATACCCACGAAGGTGCCCACAAGGGCCGCGCCGATGGAGTGGCCCAGCACCTCCGCTCCCTCGTTGATTTTCGACATGGTGAGCACGACCCCGAGAACCGCCGCCACGATACCCATGCCCGGCATGGATTCCGCCATGCGCTCAAAAGCGTGGGCGGGCGTCATCTCTTCCTCGTGCATGGCTTCAATATCGACGGACATGAGTTTTTCCAGTTCCCCGGCGCTCCCCGTGGTCAGGTAAACGCGGAGGGTGTCGCCGATGAAGTAACAGGCCGCCTTGTCCTTCGCTATTTTGGGGTAGCGTTGGAACAGGGCGCTGGACTCGGGCTGTTCGATATCTTTTTCAATGCTGATGACGCCCTCGCGCTGCATCTTGGAAAAAAGCCCGTACAAGACGGAAAGAAGTTCGAGATATTCGGCTTTCCCCGCGGAGTGGCCGGAAAAGGCGTGAACAACGCCCTTAACGGCCCCCTTGAGCGTGAAACCGGTACATCCGGCGATGAACGCGCCTATCCCCGCGCCGGCGATAATGATGATTTCCGACACGTGGACGAGCATCATGACGTTCCCGCCCGACATCATGAAGCCGCCGAGAACGGAACCGAATACGATGATGTACCCTATGATAATCAGCATGGAATCTCCGCAGAGTACGTGTTGCCTTCGTCAGCCGACGCGCGCCGGATGGATGCCGGGCCGCGAGGATATCTTCAGTAGTTACATTTTTTTTGCGGGCTTGCAAAGAGCAACGCGCATGGTATCTTTGATGCCCTGGGCGTCGAGTCCGTATTTCTGTCGCAAAAGCGCGGCGGAACCGTGCTCGATGAATGTATCGGGCAACCCTATGCGGT
>JAJBSY010000423.1 GCA_020861205.1 Deltaproteobacteria bacterium
GTATTTCGTCGGGCGCAGTCTCGGCGGGTACGATTTCGCCTCGGAAAAATCCGGCAGCGGCGTCGCCCGCGCAACCGGTCATTTTGCCGGAACCCTGGTGTAAGCATTGAGGTCCAGAACCATGAAAGCAAACTCTTTCCACACTCCCGACGCCTGCACCGCCTGCACCGTCTGCGTGGCGCACTGCCCGGTCGCCAAGGCCACCATGAACTTTCGCGGGCCGAAACTTACGGGCCCGGCCTACGAACGGTTCCGGCTGCTCGGCTTCGGCGATGAAGCGGCGCTCGAATATTGTTCCAACTGTAAGAATTGCGACATTTCCTGCCCGTCGGGCGTGCCCGTCGCCACCTTCAACATGCTGGCCAGGGCCGCCTATTGCAAGGAGCATCCCCAGCCGTTCCGCGACTGGGTTCTGGCCCATTCCGGCGACCTCGGCAAACTGACCGCGGTAGCCCCGGCCTGGGCTTTGAACGCCGGCATGAACAACCCCCTCTCCCGGCTTGCCATGCACGCCATGGGCATTGAAAAGCGCGCCCCCCTGCCCTCCTTCGGGCCGCTCGCCGAACGGCGGGAACTTGACGCGAAAAGAAAAACGCCGGTGACGGACAAAACCGTCGTGTTTTTCCCCGGCTGTTTCATCCGCTATTACGACCCCCAGACGGGCCTGGATCTCATCCGGGTGCTGGAACTGGCCGGGTATACCGTGATCGTTCCACGGGAATTCGAATGCTGTGGCCTGCCGATGGTCGCCGGCGGGTACGCCGACGACGCCCGGGACAAGGCCCGGATAAACACCATGGAACTCGGCCGCTGGGCAAGAAGGGGCGTTCCGGTGCTGACGGCCTGCCCGAGCTGCGCGCTCATGCTCAAGCACGAATACCGGGACCTTTTCCCGGAGGAACAACTCGAGAACCATGCGGCGGACGTCGTCGACGCCTGTGAATTCATCATGGACCTTGTCCGCGACGGGGTGCTGGCTCCGGACGGCGGGAATGCGCCGGACAAACGGCTGGCCTACCACGCGCCTTGCCATTTGCGCGCCCAGGGAGCCGGCCGCGTCGGCCTCGACCTGCTCCGCATGATCCCGGGTGTGGAGGTTACCGACATGGACGCGGGCTGCTGCGGCATTTCCGGAAGCTACGGGTTCAAACGCGGCAAGTACGATATCGGTATGAACGTGGGTTCGGAACTCTTCAGGGCTCTCAAAGACAGCAACGCGTCCCTTTCGGCTTCCGAATGCGGGACTTGCCGGGTCCAGATGCGGCACGGAAGCGGCTTGCGGGCCGTGCATCCCATCAGCATCCTGCTCCGCGCTTTGGAACGCTGAGCAAAGAGGTCCGAGGTTCGGAAGACGCTCCGCGATGTCGGACTACACGCGCAAACCGAACGAACGCAGCGCATCCAAAACCGTTGCCACGGGCAGATGGCGCAGGACGGCGTCATCGTCCGGCGGGTATTCGAACCCGAGATTCAGGTAGGCGCTGCGCCCCGTCTCGGGCAAAAGGGAAACGGTCTTTTCACCCACGGGTCCCCAGCGCAAGGGATTTGTCGGCCCGTGCAACCCGATGGTGGGAGCGCCGCAAAGGGCCGCGAGGTGCATGGTTCCGGTATTGACCGACACTGCGGCCGCCGCCTTGCCGAGGTAAAAGGCGAGATCCGGGAACGAGAGCCTGCCTGCCACGGAGAAAGCCCTTCCCCCTCCTTTTCCGCAGGCCAGACCGTATTCCTCCAGGAACCTTTCCGTAGCGGCGGCGTCCTGCGGGCCGCCGGTAAACACCGGCGCATACCCGGCCGCCGACAACGTTTGCGCCAACCCGGCCCAATGGTCCCGCGGCCATTCCTTCAAGTGGGACCGTACCCCCGAAGGCCACATGTGGCAAAAGACCAGGGCCGTTTCCGGCAGGACCGGGGATGCGGAAGAAGGCGCTTTGGGGATAACGACGGAAGGTTTTCCGGTAAGTTCGGGGAAAAGCGCGCGGCCGAGAGCGAGGAAGTTGTCCGTCTCGTGCCGGTCGTTCCGGTGGGGGACCGCGACGTCATACGCGTAATGCCGGTACTGGCCGGGCGTTGCGAAACCCACCGTTCGCCCGGCTCCGGACGCGGCGGCGACCAGGGCGCTGATGCGCGGCCATTGGCCGGTATCGAACAAAATATCATATTTGGCGGATCGGGTGTGGCGTATCATTCCCGGAACATCCTTGACGCCGAAGGATACGGCCATGTATTCCGGCGGCAGAAGGCCGCGAGCCGCCGCGTTGGCCCTGGACGTGATGATCTCGATCGAGGCTTCGGGAAGTGTACGCCGCAACCCGTTCAGGAGACTCGTGGCCAGGAGCAGGTCGCCGACGGCTCCCAGGCAGATGACGCCAATCCGCCGGGCCTGTTCCGGCGCGCCGCGAACGGGCGCGACAAAGCGCCGGACGGCGTTCGCGCACCCGGCCACGGCGACGAGAGGGATTCCGACCCACGAATCGAGCCGCCTCTGCATACGATTGCCTCGTTCCATACGCAGTTCTGCTACCAGACTTTCTCCGGCAAAGATACCCTTTCCCGACACCGGGATTCTTCCCTTGAAAAGTACCGGTTTATGCTATACGTATCTGGCATCGCCACCCCGGTGCCATCACGAATACGCGGCAGGCTTATCTTGGGGGATGCCCTGCCTCCCACGCACAATAAAAACCAGGAGTTTTTTTATGGAATTTGTTATTCCCGCGGTCGTCGTCGTCGCCCTTGTAATCATCGCCATGGGTGTCAAGTCGGTTCCCCAGGGCTACGAATACACTGTCGAACGGTTCGGCCGGTTCACCAATACCCTGCGCCCGGGCCTCAACATCATCGTTCCCTTCATGGACCGCATAGGCCGCAAGGTGAACATGATGGAAAACGTTCTGGACGTCCCGTCGCAGGAAGTCATCACCCGCGACAACGCCATGGTCAAGGTGGACGGCGTGGTGTTCTTCCAGGTGCTGGAGTCGCAAAAGGCCGCGTACGAGGTCACCAACCTGCAATACGCCATTCTGAACCTGACCATGACCAACATCCGTACGGTCATGGGCTCCATGGACCTGGACGAACTCCTTTCCAAGCGCGACGACATCAACGCCCGCCTGTTGTCCGTGCTGGACGAAGCCACTCACCCCTGGGGCGTGAAACTGACCCGCGTGGAGATCAAGGACATCCGCCCGCCCATGGACCTGGTTGACGACATGGCGCGCCAGATGAAAGCCGAGCGCGAAAAACGCGCCGCCATCCTCGAGGCCGAAGGCGTGAAACAAAGTGAAATCCTCCGCGCCGAAGGGGAAAAGCAGGGCGCCATCCTCAAGGCCGAAGGGGAACGCGAAGCCGCCTTCCGCGCCGCCGAAGCCCGCGAGCGCGCGGCCAGGGCGGAGGCCGAAGCCACCAACATGGTTTCCGAAGCCATCGCCAAGGGCGACATGGCGGCCATCCAGTACTTCGTCGCCCAGAAATACGTTGACGCGCTCAGCCAGTTCGCCAACTCGCCCAACCAGAAACTGTTCATGCTGCCCATGGAGACCACCGGCGTGCTCGGTTCTATCG
>JAJBSY010000053.1 GCA_020861205.1 Deltaproteobacteria bacterium
ACAATTGCCATTATTGTATTGCCCATTACATCATTGCATTTGCCGCAAACCGATTCGACAATGCTCCCTACCGAAAGCGCTTTCATGTATTACTCCCGAAAATCTTTCCCGTACATATAGCGCATCGCCTCCGATAGCAAGCCGCAAAACGGCCGGGTAGTACCTCTCGCTTGATGCTTCGCCAGGCTCGTATCCCTGCGAAGCTCATGTATGTCTTGATACACTTCGCTCCGGGCGGAACTCGCCTTCCTTGTCTGAAGCCACATTGAGGCACAACCAACGTGCGTTACGGTCATGCCGCAATTGCCCAGCGAATCAACGCCGTCCTTCCCTTTGAAAAGCCTCGCCCGGCCGGTTCCGCCCTTGATCGCGTCGCCTGCGGCAAAACGAAAAACTCCCCTGCCGTCGCAGGGGAGTTTCGTCTTGCCGGCCGGAAAGGGTTACTCGGCCTTGATTTCAATCCTGCGCGGCTTCATGCTGTCCGCCTTGGGCAGGAAAAGATCCAGAACCCCGTCCTTGATGATCGCCTTTATGTTCTCGCGGTCCACCATGTCCGAAAGGGTGAACACCCGTTTATAGGACAGGGGGCCGAACTCGTTGCGCATCGCCTGGGGCTCGCCCATGTCGTACTTGCTCGAGGCCTGGACGGTAAGTTCGTTCTGTTCGAGGTCGATGACAAGGTCTTCCGCAGCGATGCCGGGAAGATCCATGTAAATATGAAATCCGTCCTCGCATTCGAGAATGTCCGTGGGCGGCATACTGACCTGCGTTTGTGCGTTCATCGTGTGTCCTCCTACTGCTCGATGCTGATCCGGCGAGGCTTGATGTCTTCCGCCTTGGGAAGCGTAATGCGCAGGATACCGTTCACGCTTTTCGCGGTGACCTTGTCCCGCTCGACCGGAACGTTGAGCGTGATGATTCTCTGGAACGTGCCGGCCAGACGTTCCTGCCGGAAATACCTGCCTTCCGGAGATTTCCGTTCCACCTTGATCACCAGGCTCCTGGCCGTGAGGGTGAGATCAACGTCCTCGATGGCGACGCCCGGAATACAGGCGTCGACGTAATACCCCGTGCCGTTTTCAGCCACATTGACCATCGGATAGGAGTTCCTGCGTTGCACGGAACTCGAATTACGGAACATTTCCAGAATACGGTCCATTTCCTTCGGCATTTCGTACAAATTGTTAAAGTCAATGACCATACCGCTTCCTCCTCGTAACCCGTTTCGCGACAAACCACCGCCTCGCGACAGCGGATACATACGTTTGAATAGAGAATAAATTCTGCGGGTGCGGTGTCAAGAAGTATAACGCAACGTCTTTCTAGTGGCGCAAGAGGCAAAAGTATGGTTGCGAAAGCAACCGGTGTTCCGAAACGGAAGAAGGATAACGGGAAAGCGCGGTTTATCCGGGATACTCCACGCGCATCAGCGTCAGGCCCCTGGCCGGGGCCGTCGGGCTGGGAACGGCCTGTCTGTCCTTCGCCGCCAGGCAGGCGGCGACGTCATCGGGAGCCACGCGTCCCAAGCCGGCCCAGACCATAACCCCCATGAGGTTGCGGACCATCTGCTTCAAAAACCCGTTGCCGTGGAAAAACCAGGTAGACACGGGCCAGTTTTCGGGGCATCGAAAGCTGCCCGCAAGGCCCGCCTCATGCCGGATGGACCATATTTCCCTTACCGTATCCGACCCCGGCGTGCCCGTGTTCCGGAAGGAGGCGAAGTCGTGGCGGCCCGTCAAGACTCCGGCGGCGGCGGCCATGGAAGCGAGGTCCAGGGGCGGCGTCGTCCAGACAAACGGTTCGAGGCGGGGGGAAACCGGGCAGGAGCCGCTAAAAAGGGTATACGCGTAGAGTTTGCCGACGGCATCGAACCGGGCGTGAAAATCGCCGGAAACGGGCTCCGCCGAGAGAACGCGGATATCGCGCGGCAATTTGGCGTTCAAGGCCCGCCGCCAGTCCACGGGTTTGTCGGGAACGTCCGCATGGGCGACCTGGCCTTCGGCATGAACGCCGGAATCGGTACGGCCCGCGCCATGAACCCGCACGGGGTGTCCCGCGATGCTCCCCAGCGCGCGCTCCAGTTCCCCCTGGACAGTGCCCGTTCCCGGGGTATCCGCCTGGATCTGCCATCCGGCGTACGCGCACCCGAGATAGGACAACGTCAGCTTCAAACGCATGGATCACTCGAACGGCAGCTGGACCCGCGCCAGGGCTTCCGAAAGCCTGGCAGCCTTGGCGGCGTTGACGAAGGTAAGGATCTCGCCCGCCTGGCGGCCGCGCATGCCGGCCAAAACCTTGACGGCGATCTTTTCATCCAGGGTTTCCAAAACGCTGGCGGCCTGCTTGGCCTTCATGTTCCCGAGAACGTCCACGAGATGGCGGTACTTCGCGCTCTTGACGTCCTCCGCTTCCTTGAGCATGGCCTGGATCCGCACCTCAAGCTCCTGGAGACGCATCAGGCGGTCATCGAGATCCTTTTCCAGGGTTCGCAAATCCTGCTCCTTGCGCGCCAGTTCATCCTGACGCCGCTGGAGCGCCTCGCGGGAAAGATTGCTCTGGGGTTGCGGCGCTGCGGTCTCCGGGGCGGGTTCCGCGGCCTGCGCCGTCGGCGTGGCGAGGACCGGACGGGCCTTCGCGGCTTCGGCGTCCTGTAAAGCCACGGCGAGGACGGGTTCCGCCGATTCCACCGGGGAGACGGGGGTGAAAAATGCCATAACCCGATCTTTCAGCCCCAATGGCTCCACAAGCATACTGCCGACCAGGCAGATCTTGAAGAGAACAAGACACAAAAGAAACCGGCAAAGTCTAGATGGCCGGAGGCATGAAACGGATTGTGGCGATGTCGTCATAGTTTTGTTGCTCTTTATGGTTTTCCGCCAGTTTGTGGCGGTTGGCCTGTTTTTCCCGAAGACGTTCCAGAAGTTTCCTGTCCCGCGCCTTCTGGGTCAGGTCGGCCCTGGCCTTGTCCACAGTTTCCTCGAGGACCAGGAGATCTTGGCGCGCCAAGTCGATATCATGGACCAGGGCGGTTACATATCCAGTTATAAGCCACCGCTCGTCCGCGTCAAGAAGGGTGGGGTCGGCAAGCTTTTCCCGGGATTCGGCCAGCCGGCGCCCGAGCTCTTCCTTTTCCCGCAACCGTTTGTCCCGCGCCTGGACGGCCTGGGCGAAACGCTGCATGGCCTGTTCTTCCAGCTGTTTGCGGTAACGGAGCACCTGCTCCAGGGAAAATTTGAATACGCTCATGGTTCCGCCCTGTCATAATCCCGTCATGCGGTTCGTTACGGAGTGGGGTATAGCAAAGAGCGGGCCATGTTCGCCAAAAAACGCCCGGGCTATTGTTTCATCCGCCCACGCCCTTCCGGGGGTTCCGCGCCACGGTTCCGGATATCCGCTATTCCCCCTTGTAAGCGACCCGGAATACCCGTATATCCTAAACAGTGCCGTCACCGCGACCGCCGTTTACCGAAACAATCACAGAAGGAGCCCGACATGGCCAGTTTCACCAATGCCGCCGACGTCATCGCCGCCGCTGTCGAAATCGAACGCCGGGGG
>JAJBSY010000181.1 GCA_020861205.1 Deltaproteobacteria bacterium
CCGTATCGCCGGAACCCTCGCTCCAAACCGGGTCGAGGGGCCCAACCTCCTCGCGCTCGCGCACGCGACGGCCCGAACGTTCATTTTGCTGCACAGCAAAAGCCGTAAAAGCGCCACGGTTACCGTTACCATCGTCCTGGTTGACGAAGGCGGCGAACCGACCATGGAGGCGAGGGTGAGGGACGCGCTCCTTCACCCGGACAGGCTCGCCCTGTATGAAAAAACCGCCCTGCGGGAGAAGGGCATCCTGGACACCTTGGATACGCTCATGCCGCGTCCGGGCGGCGTTTCGCCTCTCTCCGGCAAATCTTCCGCCGAGACGATAAAGGCGCTTATTAACGAGTTGCGCGCTCTTGCCATTTTCACGCATCTGCTCCCTTCCCGCAACGGGTTGTGGAAAGACCCGGCAGCCGTTCGCGACGCCATGCAAGAGGCTCTCCTGTTTGCGCCCGGCTCGTCTCTTTGCCGCAACGCGCTGGGCGACGCCTGGCTCCAGCTTGGCCGCAGCCAGGAGGCCATGGAGGAACAATCATTGGCTATCAAAGCCGATCCCGCCTTCGCCCGCGCGTACCATTCCCGGGGCGCGGCCGCCATGGCGCTGGGGCTCCTGTCCTCGGCCGTCGCCGATTTCTCGGAAGCCATCCGGCTTTCCCCGAACACCGCTTCCTCCTATCGCGCCCGGGGCATGGCCCGGCACCTGCTTGGCGAGACCGCGCCCATGTGCGCCGATCTGCGGCACGCCTGTACTCTTGGTGAGTGCGCGGAGTTTGAGTGGGCTGTCGCCAACAACTATTGCACTATCAAACGATAAATAATAAATAGAGTATTCGGGTTGACTTTTTCCTCGTTCATGGTAATGATTCTTATTAGGAAAAAATCTTATGGAAAAAGCTACACGCAATACACGACAACGGACTGTCATCCTCAACGCGTTGCGGGAAGTCACCTCGCACCCAACCGCGGATGAAATTTTTGCCATGACCCGTGAGTCGCTTCCCCGTATCAGTTTGGGTACGGTTTACCGGAACCTGGAACTGCTCACCCGCCAAGGTGAGATTCGTTGCCTTGAGAACGGAAGCGCGCAGAAACGTTTTGCCGGCAACACGGAACCGCATCCCCAGGTCCCTTGCTCCGTGTGCGGAAAAATCGCGGACGTGGATGCCGTCCTGCCCGTCCCTGACATCGGGGAAATTTCAGTTGACGGTTTTACGGTGACGGGTGTGAGTATCCTTTTCGAGGGCGTCTGCGACAACTGCAAGGTCTAACGGTTGGAACTGTTCTTGACAAAGGCTGCCGAAGAACACTACAAAGGCGTGCCGTGCGGGTTTCCGCGCGCGGGCCTATAGCTCAGTTGGTTAGAGCCACCGGCTCATAACCGGTCGGTCCCAGGTTCGAGTCCTGGTGGGCCCACCAAAGTATCTTCCCAGAAAATCCCACAAAGCCTAATAAGCCTTGTGGGATTTCGCTTTTATGCATAACGCTCTCCCGCTTCATCTCGCAAAACCTATAGACATACCAAGCATGTCTTGGTATTTTTCTTGGTATATCGAATCTATCCGCAAGCGATACCAAGACCATATCCCCATTGTCCTGTAAGAGTTTCTTGACGCACTTGGTATCTCCCCTTGCTAGTTCTGCCGCACCAGAAAACGGGAGGCTTTCTGCATGAAACTCACGGATACCTATCTAAGAAACCTGAAACCTACCGGGAAAGTCCTGAAGAAATCTGATGGTGAAGGTCTGTATATCCATGTATCTGCCTCGGGTGGCAAGCTTTGGCGGATGGCATACAGCTTTGACGGCAAACAAAAGACACTTTCCTTTGGCGCTTATCCTGCCGTTAGTCTCAAAGATGCCCGCCAAAAACGGGAAGAGGCTAAGGAACTGCTTGCCAAGGGCATTGACCCCGGCACGCATAAAAAGGCTGTCAAAGCTGCTATCAGGGCAGAAGCGACAAATACTTTTGAAATCGTAACCCGAGAATGGTTCGAGAAGCATGTAAGCAACCTTGCCCCGACCTACAGCAAAAAAGTGCGTTCACTATTTGAAAAAAGGGTTTTTCCGGTAATTGGCGCGAAACCCTTCTCGGAGGTTGAACCCTCCGACATTCTCACAGTTGCTCGCCAGATAGAGGAAAGTGGCGCTGTTGAAACGGCTCATAGGCTTATACAGCTTTGTGGGCAGATATTCCGCTACGGTATCGCCACCGCCAGAGTTAAATACGATATTACGCAGGGATTGCACGGCGCTCTGCCTAAAGTAACCGTCAAGCACATGGCGACGATCACGGATAAAAAACGCATCGGTGAACTACTCCGCGCCATTGATGCCTATGGCGGTTTCCTGCCGGTCAAATGCGCCCTTCGTCTTGCTCCCCTGCTATTTGTTCGCCCTGGAGAATTACAAAAAGCCGAATGGTCTGAGTTTGACTTTACCGCTGCCGAATGGCGCATACCCGCTGCCAAAATGAAAATGAAGCAACGACATATCGTGCCCTTATCCCGGCAAGCATTGAGTGTACTGGAAGAACTGCACACCTTCACAGGGCATGGTCGTTTTCTTTTTCCGTCGATCAGAACCGAGGCAAAGCCGATCGCTCTTGAATCAATGCTTGTGGCTATTCGAAGCATGGGCTTCACGAAAGAGGAAATGACCATGCACGGATTCCGAGGTATGGCTTCCACCATTCTGAACGAACAGGGATACAACCGGGATTGGATAGAACGGCAACTAGCCCACGGCGAAAGAGACCATGTACGGGCTGCGTATAACTATGCGGAGTATTTGCCGGAACGCCGGAAGATGATGCAAGAATGGGCCGATTTCTTAGATGGCCTGAAAAATGTGCGGTGATGCCATGAATGACACTCAGAAGCAGGAACTCATTGAATTATTTAAGCATACGCCATACATGCCGTTCCATGAGGCATTAGGCCTGCTAATGGCCTGTCAGCCTGATCGCTCCAGACTCATCAAGCGAATGCTCTTAGACGATATCCGTCACTTCAAATTGAATGTCTATTTTTGGACAACCTTTAGCTATGACGGTGAAACATCTTTATCAGCCCCTGTAAGCGTCACCGCCGAAACGTTGGGCTACCATGTGCCGCCGCCATCAGAGAACTATGGTAACTTTTGGCTGTTTGGTGAGTTATCAACCTCGGAACTCAAAAGCTGGCTGCATGAAAAAGGCATATCAGTTTCTTTCCTTGAAACATCTAAAGTTGATGTGACCATCAGTGAAGCATTACCAGGGCATCGAAAACCACAATTAGAAATAAAGCAGGGAGAGGCGGCAGCATTAGCTGGAGTCACGACACGCACTATTCGTAACTGGGATAATGGCATCAGAGCGCCCCAAGGCTACCCCGGCAGGCAATCGCGGGCCATATTTATGGCTTTTGTTGAAGGGCGCGAGAGTGACAAACGCTTCAAGAAAGCAGCACGGGCGACACAAAGGGCCCTTCCTTCTGGAGATATGGACAAATTTTCTGAAGAGGAAAATTTTTAAAAACCGGAAATCTCTACCGGAATCAAACCGGAATCTTTAAAAA
>JAJBSY010000384.1 GCA_020861205.1 Deltaproteobacteria bacterium
CCGTTCGCATCAAGAACGTCTTATATGGATTACGCGCTCCCCGCAAGGGGCGGAAGAACCTTCGGGACGGGAGGCTACCCCGCAGGACAGCTCGAGTGGCGGAACTCCTCCCCGCCCTTCGGCGCCGACGCCACGACGTCGGCCAGCGTCGTCCGGCGTAGAAAACCGCGCACGTGCTCGTCCAGAAGACCCCAAAAAGGTTTGGTGGTACAATATTCCACCCTTTCACAGATGCCCGCGTCTTCAAAACAGGGAGCCGAAGCGGAGAGGCCGCCCAGGCTTTCAAAAACCCTGTCCATGGTAATCTGGGCGGGGTCGTCCACCAGGCGGTACCCGCCGTGCGCCCCGCGTACGGATTCGAGAATCCCCAGCGGCTTGAGCAGGCCGACGATCTGCTCAAGGTATTTGATGGAAACGCCTTCCTCCTGGGCGATGTCGCTCATGGAAAGACGCGCATCGTCCTGAAGCGCGAGACGGACAAGAAGCCGCAACCCATACCTGACACGCGTGGGATATGCCATCGTACCTAACCCCCTCAATCAGTGAAGCGCACGTACCGCAGGAATGCAACCAAAGCGGAACGTCCACGCACTACCCGTGGATTCCCGCTGTTCTTTAATGCAATAACATACCCCGTAGCACTTTTCCAGTCATATGAAATACGCGCCGCCGCCTTACGGCGCGAATATCCCTGTAATTATTTTGACGATTGAAACAAAAAAACACCCCTTTCGGGGTGTTTTTTTGTGTTGGTCACGGGAGCCCGGTCTTTCCCTGGATGAATACGGGAACATACGCCGAGACAAGGGTTGTAACTAAAAAAGCGTTATACTGTTATATGCCGTACCATGCATTACTGCATAAGGGACAATGCCATCCGAGGTAAAGAGTTCGCCTGCGAAAGCATGGCGACCGCCGCCTGGGTCAGCACCTGATTGCGTACGAATTCCGTCATTTCCGTGGCAACGTCCACATCGGAAATCCGGGATTCGGCGGACTGCATGTTTTCCGCCTGAATCTGCAGGTTGCTGATGGTGTTTTCAAGCCGGTTCTGCATCGCTCCAAGGCTGGCGCGAATCTTGTCCTTGGAGATGATGGCTTTCGTCAAACCGACGAGCGCTTTCTGGGCTCTTTCCTGCGTTGAAACGGTATATGCATCCATACTTGTCGCCGCCTGGTTTCCGACACCGAGGGCCGAGGCCGTCGAGTTGCCGATGGTGATGTAGTAATAATCTTCCGCAGAGTCGTTCGCCGTGCCGAAGTGAACCTTCATTTTACCGGTCGAGGTCAGCCCCGAACCGGAATGTGTATCGGACGACAGGTTGCCGTTCAGAAGATATACACCGTTAAAGTCGGTGGCGCTGGCGATACGGGTAATTTCCGAAGCCATGGCCTGATACTCGGATTCGATCATCAGGCGCTGGTCGGAGTTGTAGGTGCCGGTGGCAGCCTGTTCCGCCAGTTCCTTCATCCGGATCAGCTTTTCGTCGATGACGCCGAGGGCGCCGTCAGCCGTCTGGATCATGGAAATGGCGTCGTTTGCGTTCCGTACGCCCTGGTTCAAGGATGCGACCTCCGCGCGCATCAATTCCCGGATCGCGAGACCCGCGGCGTCGTCCGCCGCCGTTCCCACGCGGAGCCCGGAAGACAGCTTCCGGACCGAAGAGGAAAGCCTGTTATAAGAGTTGCCCAAGTTGCGCGCCGCGTTCACGGCCATCAAGTTGCTGTTAATCGTAAGTGCCATGACCATTCCTCCTTGAATGTGTCATACACCCTTGCCTCAGCCCGCTATGGTCTTATGTTCCGTGCCTCCTTCGACCATGGTTGGGTGAACCTCCCGTTCACTCTCTCTTCGGCACGACGCGCCAAATACTTAAGGGCCGATATCAGCTGCGCCCCGGATGCGAACGACAGCCAAGCAAGCCGGACCACCGCGGGAACGCGCCTGACGCGGACCGGGCGGCAACGGCCGCGGCCCGCTTTCGGGTAACGCCCCGATTCGACTTCAGCGAGGAAGGCGAGTTCCGTGCGGCGCGAAGTGGATCAAGACATACAAGAGCTTCACCCGGGATAAGCCTGACGAAGAATCAAGCAAATTGCGGTGTTACCCGCTTTTGCCGCCGCTTCCTCTTCCGCCCGGCCTCTGCTATATAGCCGCCATGATTCTGCCTATCCGCGATTCTATCCCGAGCATCCACAGGCCGTACATGTCCTGGTGCATCCTGGCCGTGACCGCCGCCGTCTTTCTTTTCCAGGTCAGCCTCCCGCCCAGGGACTTCATAAACCTCATCTTCGAATACGGCCTGATTCCGATGGCCGTCGGGGATGCCGAGGGACTCGGCGGGTTCGTGACGTATACCTTCCTGCACACGGGATGGTGGCATGTCCTGACAAACCTGTGGATGTTCTGGATTTTCGCGGACAACGTGGAGGACGTGACGGGCCCCTGGCGGTTCCTGGCGTTTTATCTCCTGTGCGGCGTCGTCGCCGGCGTCGCGCACTGTATCGCTGACAGCGACTCCCCCGTGCCGGTCGTGGGCGCTTCCGGGGCTCTCTCGGGCGTTCTCGGGGCCTATTTTCTGCTCTACCCCCACGCCCGGATCACCACCCTCGTGTTTCTGCTCATCCTCCGCCTGCCGGCCGCTCTCTACCTGGGCGGATGGTTTCTGTTCCAGCTCTTTTCTGCATTTCATGAAGGAATGGACGGCATCGCCTGGTGGGCTCATCCCGGCGGGTTTATTGCCGGTATCGCTCTTTTGCCCCTGTTCCGCATCAACCGTCCCCTGCCTTCCGCCATTCCAGGCCCCGAAGCGCCGCCTCCGCCCGACGATCCCAACGACCCCTGGGCGCGATACCGCAGTAAATGAAAACTCCCGGTCTCGCACAAGAGTCCGGGAAGTTTCAAAGAGGCCGGGGCTAGCAAACATCCCGGTCCTTCATGGGCTATCACGCTTGCGCTTCGCGCGCTTAGCGCCGGTATCGTTTTCACGGAACCTTCCGCGGGCGAAGAGAAGTCACCTTCCGGCGCTGATCGCGGCCGTGTTCCCTGCGGACGGCCCCGTCCCAAGGGGCGAGGCAACCTCCGCCCAGCCGCCGCCAAGGGCCTTGAACAAGGCGACCACTGTGTTCAACCGTTCGAGGCGCGATTGAACGACCTGGTTTTCCGCGTACAGAAAGGTTTCCTGGGCGTTGAGCACAGCCAGGAAGTCCTCGGCGCCGGCTTCGTAACGCAGACGGGCTATCCGGTAGGCCTCGGCCGCCTGGTCGCTGGAAATGGCCCTGTGCGCTTCCTGCTCCTGAAGAAACTTGTTGGAATCGAGCGCGGTGGCGACTTCCAGAAACGCGCCGAGCGCGGCTTCCCGGTAACGGTCCATCAGCTCGCGGTGCGCGGCGAGCGTCTCCCGGTACTGGTTCAGTATCCGGCCGTTATGGAAAATCGGCTGCAACAGTGACGCCGCGAGCGAATACAGCGCGCTGGCCGGCGTTACCAGGCTGCTCAGGGA
>JAJBSY010000188.1 GCA_020861205.1 Deltaproteobacteria bacterium
CGGGGAGATCGCGGAGCGCATCATGCTCGCGATCTGAGAGAAGTTCGGCGGGGAGGAGGTCGGTTCGGACTACGGGGAAAAGGGGGGGGACAGCCGGGTAACCTTCTTCTATCCGCCCCATTCCTTCGACCTGCCCTGGATGCACGGCACCATGGACTCCGTTGCGACGTTCGCCAACATCGAAAAAGTTTACTGGGGCATGAAGCACGCCGTGGAGGATAATTTTGAAAACGTCCGCTTCATCGCGCATTTTTCCCATTGGTATGACTGGGGCTGCATCATCTACGACCGGTTCGTGATGGAACAGCCGCCTCAGGATCCCGCCGAAGCCCTTCGGCAGCACAACCGGATTTGGAACGCCGCCGTGCGCGCCGCCCTTGCCAACGGCGGGGTGGTCAACGATCACCACGGGGTCGGGCTCAAGCTCGGAAGGCTGATGAAAGAACAGTACGGCAGGACCATGCAGGTGCTTGAAGGGTTGAAAAAATCCCTTGATCCCAACGGTATCCTCAATCCTTACAAGATGGGCGTCTGAGCGCTAGAAAGGAGATAGCGATGATTTCCGAAAAAGCCGTTAAAAATTTCACCGCCTGCCGTTTCTGCCTCATGTGCCGCCATCTGTGTCCGGTCGGCCTGAAGACGGGGAACGAAGGAAACACGCCCCGGGCCAAGGCCCTTCTGCTCAGTTACGTGAACACGGGAACGCCGTTTTCCGCCGAAATGGCCCAGGATATGTATGAATGCTGCCTATGCTATGCCTGCGCGAGCGGGTGCGAAACCGGTTTCGAGCCCCCCGCGTATATCCGCGAGGCCCGGACGATGGCGGTTGTCCAAAACGTCGTGCCCGCCGGGGTGCGGAAGGTTCTGGATGCCCTCGCCGCGACCGGGAACCTCTTCGGGATGGCCCCGGACGAGGTTTCCCCTGCCTTGCGGGAGGCGATACGCGCCCTGCCGCCCAAAGCCAAAACCCTGCTTTATCTTGGCGGGACGGCCAGGTACAAGGAACCCGAAATCGCTCTCGCGGTCATCAGGCTCCTGCAAAAGGCGGGTGTTCCCTTTACGGTTCTTGGGGACGAACCGGCCTCGGGCGCGGAACTGGGCGATCTCATCGGGTTCGTCGACGAGGTGCGGGAAGCCGGGCGGCAATGCGCGCAAGCCGTCAATGGAGCGGATGCGGAGACGATTGTCGTCCTCGACCCCAACGCCGCCCGGATGTTTACCCAGCAATACGCGGAATGGGGCATAGGCCTGAAAGGGAACGTGGTTACGGCGACGCGCTTTGCCGCGGACCTTCTGCGGGAAAAGAAGCTCGTTCCGCGAAGCGTCCGTCTTTCCGCCACGTTCCAGGACGACCCCGTGCTGACGCGCGAGTTGGACGAGACGGAACCTCCAAGGGAGATCCTGGCGGCCCTCGGCGTGGATCTGCGGGAGATGTTCCTGAACCGCACGCGGGTCAAAAGCGGCGGAACGGCGCTTCTGCACGAATACGCGCCGCGCATAGCCGCGTTGACCGGAGAAGGCCGGTGGGCCGACGCCCTTCGTACAGGCGCCTCCGCGCTCCTGACGGCGACGCCGGATACGTTTTACGTGATGCGGGGAACCCGTCCCGACTCCATGCGGATTCAGGATATCTTCGTCCTTCTTGAGGCCAATACCTGAGCCGCCTTCGGGAAACGGAACCGTCCGCCGGTCGGGCGGAACCGTTTGCCGGATGCGATTCATTGCCGGGCATGGTATCCGTGCTCGGCATTTCCTTTTGTGGCGGAGAAATTCCCGGCGCCCGGCCGAGCGTGCCGGACGCCGGGGTATTGTGCGCGCATTCCGAAGCAGCCGCTTTACTTGATACCGCAAGTACACTATGATTATTACACGCGTTTTCTCTTTGAGATTGCGTAAGCGGGCTTTGCCCGCCGTGAAGCGATCGTCTCAAAGCGACTGCCCTAAGGGACGAGTGTATGGGAATCGACCTGTCGACATTGATAACCCGGCATTATCCGCCGGGAAACCTCTACGCCCCGGACATACGGACCGAAATGGAGCCGTTGGATCCGCCGCAGTCGTCCAGGCCCTATACGAGCCTGCTGGACGATGTCGTCCGAACGGGCGAGGACATGATAGAAAGAGCCAACAGGCATTGGGCGGCGGGTTTCCCTGCGCGGGCCAGGGCCGGGCAGGTCCTGGGCGGGAGCAACGCCTTCGGCTCGCGGGTTTCGCCGTTGCATATGCCGGAGTCGGTCCGGGGACGGATGGTCGCCGTCAGTATATAAATATAATGGCTATGCCAGCCGCGAGCGGGCATAGCCAGATTGATGACAAACCCGCCTTTGGCGGGATTTGTAAAGGCACGTTCCCTTCGGCGTTTACCGGCGGCAAAATGCCGCTTACGCCTCGGAGCGGCAGTCGGCAAAGAATACTTTGGCAACGGCATCGCTATGCCCGCCGCGAGCGGGCATAGCTTGTTTATAAAGGAGAATTTATGAGCCAGGAAAAGTTCCCCATGCGTATTCGGTATGAATACAAGGAAGCGCCGGACGCCAAGCCGCAGTATGCGCATGGCGTCTGGGGAGGCATCAACGCGCAGGGGGAAGTGGAGATCAACTTCTACACCGAATGCGACAAGCTGCCGCCGTTTTCGGAGCGGATCGTCGCGCCGGACGGCTCCTTCGGTCATGAAATGGCGCCCTATGACGAAAATATGAAAATCGTCACCCGGCACATTTTTTCCCGTATCATCGTCAATTACCACACCGCCCGCGACATCATGGAGTGGCTGGAAGACAAGATCCAGGTCCTGGACCTGGAGAGTGAAGGCGCTCCCTACCCGTATGAAGGGGGCGAACCCGATCCGGAGCAATAGGTTCGGGAACCCATCGGCTTCCTTTGGGCCGGTCCTCTCCCCGCGCGGAATTTCGGGGCGGCCGGAAAACGACGGCAGTAGACGGTCGTATGAATTCCCCCGCAGGGGAATCTCGGCTGGCGGAAACCGGGGCGGTTTCTCCGTCTATTTTTTTGGGGCGATCCTAGTGCGAACCTTGCGAAAGAGATCCCGGAACGGTTCGACGAGGTGCGGGGCCAGGCGGCAGGCCAGGGGCAGATAAAGAACGGCGAAGACCGCGCTGGCAACGATCAGGGCCGCCGCGGCGCCCCAAAGGGGGCTGTATGGCAACAGCGACGCCGTTCCCATACCGGAGAGCCAGGCGGCGAGCCCCGGCAGGCCCGCTATTGCCACCGCCTTGAGGGTGTAGGGCAAAATTCCCGTAAAAGCAGCTCCCCCATGTTTTTTGCGCCAGACGGCGACCATGGCGGTCGTGTACGCGCCGATGCCGAGCACGCCGGCCACGGCCACGCCCGGGGTTCCCATGAATTTGGTCAGCAGGTAGTAGACCGGCAGGAAGATGACCGTGGTGGCGGTGCCGACCACCGCCGGCGTCAGCGTGTCCTCATGGGCGTAAAAGGCGCGCGAGACGAGCTGGTGCACGACCCAGAACAGCACGCCGGGCAG
>JAJBSY010000285.1 GCA_020861205.1 Deltaproteobacteria bacterium
CATCAAGACCAAGAAAGGCGAAACCGTTTTCGACCAGGACGAACACATCCGGCCCGATACCACCATCGAAGCGCTCGCCAAGCTGCGCCCCGCCTTTGAAAAAGACGGCACGGTCACGGCGGGCAACGCCTCCGGCATCAACGACGGCGCGGCCGCCCTTGTCATCATGAGCGAAGCCAAGGCCAGGGAGCTGGGCATAAAGCCCCTCGCCCGCATCGCCGGCTACGCTTCGGGCGGCGTCGAACCCTCCATCATGGGCATCGGCCCCGTGCCCGCGACCCGCGCGGCCCTCAAAAAAGCCGGGTGGACCATCGGCGACATTGACTACTTTGAGGCCAACGAGGCGTTTGCCGCGCAGAGCATCTGCGTCGCGCGCGATCTCGAATTTCCCATGGAAAAGGTCAACGTGCGCGGGGGCGCCATCGCGCTGGGGCATCCCGTGGGAGCCTCGGGCGCACGCATTCTGACCACGCTCCTCTATATCCTCAAGCAGAAGAACGGACGCAAAGGGCTGGCCACGCTGTGCATCGGCGGCGGCCAAGGCGTTTGCCTGCTCGTCGAACGGATGGACGCGTAGTCCGCAACCCGCGACCGCGCGGCTGCCGCTACCCCAAAAAACGGAACCGCCGATCCGGATCCTAGCCCCCGCCGCGCGCAAGAGCCCGGCGGGGGTTTTTCCGTCACTCGCGCCTCCTCGTCGCTACTTTCCCGCGCCCGAATTTTTCCTGTCCCGTGCGTCAGGAACGCGTCGGCTCAGACCCGGCACCTTCGGTCGCGCCGCAATTTGCCATCAGACACGGAAAGCGAGTTCCGCGAGGCTGGCAAACATGGGCTTCGCGCGGGGGGAGCCCGACAGAGCATCGCGCGCATCGAGGCACTGCCACGCCTTCCTCTCCATTGGCTTTATCCGCGAAATTCGCTATTATAGGTGTTTATGGCATCTGGCATGGAACAAATTACGGCGTCGGCCGGATCGGGTAAAACCTACGCCCTGACGCGCCGCTATTTGCGGCATCTCGCGCGGGCCCTTCCCGACGGCGGCCCCTCCCTTTGCCTGCTGGAAGGCGGCGACCGGCCCTCGCGGGAAAACGCGCCGTACTCCCTAGCCGGTATCCTGGCGGCAACCTTCACCAACAAAGCCGCCGCCGAAATGCAGGCCCGGGTCATCCGGGAACTCAAGCAACAGGCCCTGGAAACCGGGGCGGGCATTCCCGGCTTTCCCCTTACTCCGGACCAGGCGCGGCATTGGATCGAGGTCATCCTACGCCGGTTCGACGCGGTCAATATCCGAACCATTGACAGCCTGCTCAACCTGCTGGTCCGGCTAAACGCCCTCAGCCTTTCCCTCCCGCCGGATTTCACCCCGCTTTTTTCCCTGGACGAAGCCCTGGCCCCTCTTTACGACGCCCTGCTCGACCAGGCGGACCGGGAACCGGAAGGCCGCGTCGCCAACCTTTTCCGGGAAGCCTGCCGCTCCCTTCTTTTCCATCACCGGGCCAAGGGAGTGGCCGCCGGGGATATTCTGCGTAAACGCCTCCGGGAACTGATCGACCTGCATCTCAACGGCGCGCCCCTGCCGCGCGAGGAGGACGGCCGAAAAGCCGCCGCCATGTTGGCCTCACTCTGCGCGGCCATGCGCGAGGCGGCGGACGCGCTGGCGGGCTTTCTCGAGGAGGAGCGTCTGGCCTGTAACGCCAACGCGGCGAAATTCCTTCAAAAATGCCGGGAGTGCCCGGCAATGAGCGTGCCGGACTTCGCCGACGCATATGCCTGCAAAGAATCTCTTGACGATTGGCTGAACAAGCCTTCCAAGGGCATGGCCTCGGAAGACGCGCGAAGGGCTTTTCACGACCTGTGCACGGCATACGGGAAGCTGAAAAAATACGGGCCGCCCTTGGTCACGACCAGGGAGTATATGCCCCTTGTGGCCCTTGCGGAACCGCTTCTCGACGGGCTTGAGGCGGTCCAGAAGGGGGAAGGAAGCGTGCCCGCCATGCGCCTGCCTTCCCTCGCCCTTGAATCGCTGGAGTCGGGCGGCGTCTCGGACGCCTTCTGCCGCCTGGGCGATACGCTGGTCCACCTCCTATTCGACGAATTTCAGGATACCAGTACCGACCAGTGGCGGGCCATTATGCCGCTGGTGGAAGAGTGCCTCGCGCGCGGCGGCTCGCTGACCTACGTCGGTGACGTGAAGCAGGCCATTTACGGCTGGCGCGGCGGCAATGCGGAACTTTTCAACGCCGTGGCCCGCGATACCCACCTTACCCGTATGCTCCCGGCGCAAAAGCCCGAAGTCCGGCACCTTGAAAGCAACTGGCGGAGCGCCCCGGCCATCGTGTACACCAACAACCGTATTTTCGGCCAGCTCGAGGACCCCGCCTTTACCCGGCGCATCCTGGAAGCCATGCTTCCGGCCGCGACGGATCCCGCCGTTTTCGCGGACGCGGCCGGAACCCTTGCCGAGGCGTTCGCCGGGTGTCGCCAGGATGTGCCGGAAAAGAACAGGAGCAAGGAAGGCTTTGTGCGCCTTACCCGGATAGAGGCCCGGTATACGGCCGACCTGCTCGAAGACGTCAGGGAGACGCTGCGAAAAGTGTTGCTGGACGACGTTCTCGTACGGCGCAGCCCCGGCGACGTGGCCGTTTTGGTGCGGACCAACCGGGAAGCCGGAGAGGTTTCCGGCTGGCTGGCCGAATGGCAGGTCCCTGTCGCCACGGAGCATAGCTTCCGCCTGGGCGGGCACCCTCTCGTGACACGTCTGGTCGATACCCTCACCTTCCTGGAATACCCCCTTGACGACGCGGCCTTCTGGAGCGCCGTCGGTTCACCGGAACTGTTCGGGAACGCAACCCCCGATCCGGAAACCCTGACGGACTGGCTTGCCACCGCCCGGGAACATCCTTCCTCTCCGCCCCTTTACACGGCGTACCGCAAGCGTTTTCCCGCCGCCTGGCAACGCACGCTCGGGCCCTTTCACGACCAGACCGGCCTGCTCAGCGCGTATGACATGGTTCGCGAGCTGATCCGCCATTGCCGCCTTTTCGAGCGCTACCCGGAACAGGCTCCCTTTTTGCAACGATTTTCGGAAGTGGCTTTCGCCGCGGAAAGCAAGGGGTTTTCGTCCCTTTCGGCGTTCCTGGACTTCTGGGCGCGGGCGGGCGTGGAGGAACGCGTGCCCATGCCCGAAAATATGGACGCGGTCCGTATTTTGAGTATGCACAAAGCGAAAGGGCTGGAATTTCCCGTGGTCGTGGTGCCCTTCCACCACCAGGCGGACCCACCCTACAAACCGCTGGCCGTGGACGAATCCTCGGGCCTTCCGCTCGTTACCTACCGGGAAAACAGCGCAGCCGAATCCGTCCGGGCGATAATGGAACAGATCAATCTCCTGTACGTCGCCTGGACGCGCCCCACGGAAGAGTTGTACGCCTTTATAACCCAAAGCGGGCACAGCGCCTCCCGCTCCTCGCTGGGTAAAGCCATTGAAACGCTCCTGGAA
>JAJBSY010000095.1:0-2078 GCA_020861205.1 Deltaproteobacteria bacterium
GGCCAGACCCGGTCGAGAAATTCCGGGATATCTTCCTGGGAGACCACCGGCGGATCTTCCAAGAGCTCGCGCAAAAGGGGCAGGGGCAGGTCCGTGTGGACCGGGTAGAACGTGCGCTTCCAGCAGATCCAGAGCGGCTTTTGGCCGTGGAAGGTGATGTTCGAGCCGCTTATGGGCAGGGGGGGCTTGTTTTCCTGGTGCAGCGTAAGCATAAAATGCAGCCCGCCGCCTTCTTTGAATTCCGGGTTGATCTTGAGCTGCATCGTGTGCGTGGACACGCGGCAGGGATTGTCCGTATCCTGCCAGAACAGGAAATATTCCTTGCGGATGGCCCAGAAAAACCAGTTCAGCAGCCCGTCGGGTATATCGATCCTGTGGCCGTAGTAGTCGGCGTTGTGGCCGATGAGCGCGGCGATTTCGGGCAACTCCGGCGACAGGTCGCACCAATCCGGGTTTTGGAGGATTTGTTCGAGGGTTACCTCGGCATGGACGGTGGAAAGACCGGATTTATTCTGCCTGGCGCGGAAAAAGGCGATCTGGAGCCTGCCCGGTTCCGGGTATGCGCGGAAAATAAGGTAATGCCTGCCGGATTCCGGCTCCAGGGCGGTCGCGAAAAAAGGGCGGAACGTCTGCCGCCATTCGTTCCGGGAAACGGCGGGGAGCGGCGCGTCCGTATCGGCCGCCGCGCTGTCCAGGGTATCGAGCAGCTTTAGAGCGACGGCGGCTACGTGGCGGCAGACGTTGGAGAATGAATCCTCACAGTTGCAGAGGGGGTTGACGGTACCCTCGTTGAGGTCGATGGAAAGTTTGGGGCTGTAAGTTTGGAGGTCTTCGCCCTGAATCGTGCCCTCGACGTCCCAGTACGCACCGCTTTTTTTCAGATTCAGTTTCTGGATGCCATGGCTCGCCAACTCGCGCGCGCCCTCCTGAATATATTCAGGGACGGCGTCCGCGAGGAATTCACGCAATAAGGCTGCCACACGTATTTCGTCAGACATAACTATCCCAGGGGCCATGAACAATAATTTTCCGGCAGGCTCATCTAGCGTACGCCAGTATGCTACAAACAGGCACGCAAATGCAACAGGAGTTTAGGAAAGTGAGTTTGCTACCGGAACTATAGACTATAATGCAGCTCAAGGGTATTAGCAATAGGATCCTTGGCGGACGGCGGAAATTTGTATTTTATCGGAAATACGATGGGGAGCCATTTTATGCGGTTATGTTGCATATGGAGAAACGGTTTTTACCTCTTTTTTGCTGGTATCCTCGCCATAGGTTTATCTATATTGCCCGGCGCGGGAAAAAGCGCTTCCGGCGACAAGACCGGCGACAGCATCATCATGGGAACCATTGGCGAAGCGTCCAACCTGCTACCGCGCATGTCCACGGATTCCGCCTCTTCCGAAGTTTCCCAAAACCTTTTTATCAGTCTCATCAAATATGACGAAAACTTGAAAATCGTCCCGTGGGCGGCCGAGTCGTACGAGGTCCTCGACGGGGGCTTACGGCTTTCCTTCACCATGAAACCGGGAATTCTCTGGGAAGACGGCGTGGAAATGACGGCCGACGACGTCGCGTTCACCTACGAGACCATGATCAACCCCGATACGCCCACGGCGTACGCCGGGGACTTCCTCATGGTGGACACGTTCACGCGGACGGGAAAATACAGTTTCGAGGTGACGTACAAAACGCCGTACGCGCGTTCGCTGGAAACCTGGATGGCCCGAATTCTGCCCAAGCATATCCTGGAGAACCAGAATTTGCGAGACACCCCCTACGCGCGCGCTCCGATTGGCAACGGCCCGTATAAATTCAAGGAATGGGTAGCGGGGTCGCGCATCGTTCTGGAAGCCAACCCCCGGTATTTCGAAGGCAGGCCCAACATCGACAGAATGATTTTCTCCACCATCCCGGACCTCACCACCATGTTCCTGGAATTGAAGGCCGGGGCGCTGGACATGATGAGCCTGACGCCGCAGCAGTATACCTATCAGGCGAACACGCCGGCCGTCGCCGACCACTTCAACCAGTTCCGGTACCTTTCGTTCGCGTATACCTATCTGGGCTATAAC
>JAJBSY010000095.1:2088-3487 GCA_020861205.1 Deltaproteobacteria bacterium
ATAACCTGGAAAGCCCTCTTTTCAAAGACGCCAGGGTACGGCGCGCCATCGCGCACGCCATAGACAAGAAGGAGATTATCGCGGGGGCGCTCCTCGGCCAGGGAGAAGCGACCATCGGGCCGTATGTTCCGGGAACCTGGGCCTATAATACCGCGATCAAGGACTACTCAACGGATATAGCCGCCGCCGAGTCGCTGCTGGCGGAAGCCGGATGGTCGAAGGACGGCAAGGGTGTGCTCCGCAACGCCAGGGGGCTGCCGTTTTCCTTTACCATCATGACGAACCAGGGGAACGAGCAGCGGATCAAGACGGCGGTTATCATCCAGAGCCAGTTGAAACGGCTGGGGATGAGCGTTTCCGTCCGAACCGTCGAATGGGCGACCTTTTTTTCCCAGTTCGTGAACAAGGGGTTTTTCGACGCCGTCATCCTCGGCTGGACCACGCCGCTTGATCCCGATCTCTACGACGTCTGGCACTCGTCGCGCGTGCGGCCCGCGGGGCTGAACTTTATGAAGTACGCCAATCCCGAGGTGGACGCGCTCATCGAGCGCGCCCGGGAGACCTTTGACCGCGACGAGCGTAAAAAAGCCTATGACGCGGTGCAGGAATGGCTGCACAAAGACCAGCCCTATTGCTTCCTATACGTGCCCTATTCGCTGCCCGTGGTGCACAAGCGTTTTCACGGCATCCGGCAGGCCCCGGCGGGTATTACCTACAACATTCAGGATTGGTGGGTTCCGAAGGCGGAGCAGAAATACACGGTCACGCCGTAAGCCGCCTGATTGGCAGCACGAAAGGCCCGGAATTTCCGGGCCTTTTCGTATGTATTATTGTTCGTTTCCGGTACCGGCAAAGAACGCGGCCGCGGAAAAGTCATCCGAACGTGAGGGCGCGCAGCCGCCGCAGGTTTTTTTCCCACCAGGATGCGAACGGCTGATCCGTGAACAGCGCTTCGCTGAAGACCGCGCGCGCGTCGAGTGTCCAGACGGGAATATCGCCGAACAGGGGAAGAAGGGGAACGAGTTTGACGGCGTCCTTGGCCGTGCAGACGATGGGGTGCCCCAGCCGGCGGGCGGTGAGGGCATCCGTTTCCGTGTAATGGTGATGGTCCTGCATGATAAAACAATCCGCGGGTTCCCGGCCGAGAAGCCGCATGGCGGTTTGCCGGACATGCTCGGGGTTGCCGGTGGCGCAAAGGAGGGAATAGGGCGAACCGCCGAGGTCGGGCGCCGTTGCGGGCGATGCCGAGCCGTAGGGAGTGAGACGGGTCAGCCCGGTGGGGAGCAGGTCGAAAAAAAACAGGGGACGCGCGAACGCGGCCAGCCGTTTTTCCGCGACCGGAAGAATATTGGGGAGAACGGACGCGTCGATTTTCATGCAGAAGGCGTCCGCCCGCGCA
>JAJBSY010000305.1 GCA_020861205.1 Deltaproteobacteria bacterium
CCGCGGAGTATGCCGCTGCCGTCGTGGAAGCTCTCGGCAAGGGTCTGCATACCCCCGACGGCGACACGCGCCTCGCCCAGGCGGCGGCTTCCAAAGCCCGCTGATACTCCATAGCGGTTCCCGTTCACCCGCCCCCCGCGCCGCGCGCGGGGGGCTTTTTTTCCGTTCGCGCCGTATGCCTGCCGTGTCTCCGTGTCTTGACTAATGGTCCGGTACGGTACACCATACAGACGACCCCCGCATGGCGGACGGGCGCCATGGAACGCAAGCGGCCGGGTTCACCTTGACGAACCTCGGATCGTGCTCATTTTTACTGAACGGAAACACTGTGTCATGACCATACCGACAGATCCCAAATTTACACCTGACAGTGAAATTCTGACCGACGTGGAATTGCGGGAACCCAGGCATTTCCGGGTTCTTCTGCACAATGACGATTATACGACCATGGATTTCGTGGTGGAGATCCTCTGCACCATCTTTCATAAAACCCAGGATGAGGCTGTCAAAATAATGCTGGCCGTCCATGAAAAAGGCCGGGGTGATTGCGGCGTGTATCCCGCGGAAGTGGCGGAAACGAAGGTTTCCGTCGTGCACGGCAGGGCGCGCGCCGCAGGCTTTCCCCTCCGCTGTTCCCTTGAGGAAGTCTGATCGGGCATAGTTTGTGCTTCCGGCATACCGGCGGCAAAAAATGCCTTTATGAGGTTGCAATGTTAGGAAAACACTTGGAAGCCGCGCTTGCGGCAGCCGTTGCGGACGTCCAGAACCGCAGACACGAATACTTGACCCTCGAGCATCTTCTCCTGGCCATTACCGAGGAACGGTACGGCGAGGAGATTCTGGAGTCGTGCGGCGTGGATATCGCCGCCGTGCGCCGCCGCCTCGAGGATTTTTTCAAGACGTACCTCAATGCCCTGCCGGACGGGGCGCGGGCCGAGGTGGTCCAGACGCTGGCCGTGCAACGGGTGTTGCAGCGCGCCATGCGCCATATCCAGGACGCGGGCCGCGATACTATGGAAATCGGCGACGTTCTCGCCGCCATGCTGGAAGAAGATTCCTACGCCGGCTACTTTCTTCTTTCCCAGGGGATCACGCGGGTGGCCCTGCTCGAGGTCATCTCCCACGTCAAACCCGCCCGCGAAGAGGGCAACTTGCCTGAAAAGGCCGAGGCGGAGGGCGAGGAAGGAAGCCATGAAAAAGTTCTGCAGAAATATGCGACCGACCTGACGGCCAAGGCCAAGGCCGGCCAGATCGACCCGCTCGTCGGGCGTAACGCGGAACTCGCGCGCACGGTTCAGATATTATCCCGGCGTCGCAAAAACAATCCCCTGTACGTCGGGGATCCCGGCGTCGGCAAGACCGCCATCGCCGAGGGTTTGGCGTTGCGGATCGTGAACGGCGACGTGCCCCCGATGTTCGCCCGGTCCCGCGTTTTCGCGCTGGACATGGGAACGTTGCTCGCGGGCAGCAAGTACCGCGGCGATTTCGAAGGCAGGCTCAAGGCCGTCCTGGCCGCCCTGCAGAGCGTTCCCGGGTCCATCGTGGTGATCGACGAGATCCACACCATCGTGGGCGCGGGCGCGACGACCGGCGGCGCCATGGATGCCTCCAACATCCTCAAACCCGTCCTGGCATCGGGCAGGTTGCGCTGCATCGGTTCCACGACGCATGAAGAGTACAGGAACCACTTTGAAAAGGACCGCGCCCTTTCCCGCAGGTTCCAGAAAATCGATATCGCGGAGCCCACGCAGGATGAATGCGTGGCGATCCTGAAGGGCTTGAAGCCGTATTACGAAGAGCATCACAACGTGCGGTATACCGTGCCCGCGTTGCGCGCGGCCGTGACGCTCTCCGTCCGCCACCTGCAGGACAAGCTTCTGCCGGACAAAGCCATCGACGTCATCGACGAGGCCGGCGCCGCCATGCGCCTTGCGCGCGGCGTCAAGGGCGCCGGATCGAAAGCGGCCCTGACCGTCGGCGTTCCCGAAATCGAACGCGTTGTGGCTTCCATGGCGCGCATTCCGTCGGTCAAGGTCAGCGGCAATGACCGCGACAGGCTCAAAAACCTGGGCGCGGATCTGGGCGCGAGCGTGTTCGGCCAGGATGACGCCGTTTCCATTCTCACCCGGGCTGTGCTTCGGGCGCGGGCCGGCTTCGGCGGGCACACGCGGCCGCAGGGATCTTTCCTGTTTTACGGCCCCACGGGGGTCGGCAAAACCGAGCTGGCCAAACAGCTGGCCGCGTCCCTGGATGTTCCCTTCCTGCGGTACGACATGAGCGAGTATATGGAAAAACACGCCGTGTCGCGGCTTATCGGAGCGCCTCCGGGATATGTGGGTTTTGACCAGGGCGGCCTGTTGACGGAAGCCGTGCGCAAGACCCCGCACTGCGTGCTGCTGCTTGACGAAATCGAGAAGGCGCATCCGGATATTTACAATATCCTGCTCCAGGTCATGGATTACGCGACGTTGACGGACAATACCGGCCGTAAGACGGACTTCCGCAATGTGGTCATTATCATGACCTCCAATGCGGGCGCGTTTGAAATGAGCGCGCGGTCCCTCGGGTTCGCGGCTTCGAGCAAGGGCCTGGACGCGGCCGCGAAGGGACGCAAGGCCGTGGAAAAGCTCTTCGCGCCGGAGTTCCGCAACCGGCTGGACGCCATGGTGCCGTTCTCCAGTCTTTCGCCGGAAGTGATGGGCCGGATAGTGGACAAGTTCGCGGCCCAGCTCGCGGCGTCGCTCAAGGAAAAGCGCGTTGACATGGTTCTTACCGGAGCCGGCAGGGCCTGGCTCGCGGAAAAGGGGTACGACAAGGCGTTCGGCGCCCGTCCCCTTGCCAGGTTCATGCGCGAATCCGTCGAGGACGAGCTTGCCTCCGAGGTGTTGTTCGGCAAACTCGCCGCCGGCGGCAGGGTAGTCATTGACGCTGAAAGCCCCAAGGCGGAAAAACTGACCTTCCTCTATGGCGGCTCCATGCTCGAGGGAGGCGCGCCCATCCGCCTGGAAGCCGGAAAGCCCCTGAAACTTCTGCCCGAAAGGACAGCCGGCGGAAAAACCGCCAAAAAGCCCGTGGAGCCCAAAAGGGCGCCGGGCAAGGGAAGAAAGCCCACCGGCGCCGGCGGCAAAAAGATCGCCGCGAAGAAAACGCCGGTCACTGTGAAGTAACCTATGGTTGAGCGGCCGGAGAACTTACTCCGGCCGCTCTTTGTTAGAGCCGTTTCGTTTTGAGATTGTCGCTTCACGGCGGGCAAAGACCGCCTGCGCCAACCTCGCGGACCTTGCCGCACTTCGATCCGCAAGGCCGGAGCCTTTTGGCATGAAAGAGCATTTCAAAGGGAAAATTGCTCTGGAGGACGCGCGCCATGCCCGTTTTTTTGCCGACAACCAGCCGGGGATTTCCGCCGGCGTGGGTCGCTTCCGAGGAGGGCCTGCTCGCCGTGGGGGGCGAGCTGTCCCGGGAGCGTCT
>JAJBSY010000405.1 GCA_020861205.1 Deltaproteobacteria bacterium
TTGTTGGCTTCGGCGAAGTAGTCCTTGCGGGTTCCCCAGCGGGAAGAACGGGGACGCGCGCCGCCACGGTTCCCTTCGGGAGCGTATTTGGTGCTCTTCCCGACCCGGATGGCCGTTGCCGCATCGTTGACCTGCGGCACCTGGACGCCGGTGGCGCCGCTGTCCAGCGGGCGAAACACGTTGTTGGGCTCCATCAGCGGTACGCGCACGATGATGGCCATACCCGCGGCGTCGGCCGCCCTGCACATGTCTTCCACGCAATCGTAGTAAACGCCGCCGTGCTCGAGGTCCAGGACGACAAAGTCCATGCCCGCCGCTCCGGCCACTTCGACGATGGCGGGATCGGAGGAGGCGATGAACATGCCGAGCTGCGGCTCGCCGTTTTGCAGCCTGGACCGGAAATGGTGCTCGTTCATAGTCTATTCCTTAACAGCATACTTGACATTCCGGCCCTGCTTTCGTTTGTCAGGCCGGAACTGGGGCTCTAGCGTCATTCGCGCGGTGATTTGAAAAAAGCAAATGCCGTGCCAGCATCCACGCGCCGGACGATTTAACGGGCGCCCATGGACAAATGCGTTTTGCGTAAAGCGGTTACCAAAGAACCGGCTGAGTGGGCGCGGCCGTGAAACCGCGCCGATGGATACGGCCGGACGGCGAAAGGTGCGGTGCGTAATTGCACGTATGCAATTGCAATTATCCAAAGCGAATTGTATTATCATACCCGTCCGGCCTTACCGTTCCTTATTAAAGAAATTCCCAGTCCGGAAAAGCGAAAACGGGGGCTTGGGGGCAACCTGCCGGGCCAGGAGATTGTGTGGAAGATAGAAGCATCGCCCTGATAATGGCCAGCACCCTGGTCTGCAATACCGTCCGGAAGGTTCTGAAACGCAAGGGCCTTTCCTATCCCGTCTACGAGCTTTCCACGTGGAGGGGCCTGGAAAAGGCCAAGGAACTGGCGGAAAACGGAACCCGCATGATCATCAGCCACGGCCTGACGTACGAGATGATCAGGGAAAACGTGGGGATTCCCACCATGGCGCTCCCATTCAGCGGCATTGAAGCCGCCATAGCGGTCAAGGCGGCCCTGCGTCATTCCAAACGCATCATCCACATGGGGGCCAGCCGCTCGTTGAACCAGTACCTGAACAAGAGCCTGACGCTGCTGGGCATCGAGGGCGCGAAAATCGACTTCCACAGGCTGAGCGAAAACCGTTCCTCGGATGAACAGACGCAGCAACGCATCGCCGAAGGGTACGAAGTCATTATCGGCGGTTTTCCAACCGTCAACTACGCACGAAGCCACGGCAAGATCGGGATAGAGTTCGATGTCGACGAGTTCGTCATCGAGGGCACGCTGAGTACCGCCGAGGAGCTGGTGCAAAAGCTCCGGGAGGAGGAAGCCAAGCATGAGCTGATCAATGCCATCCTGAACAGCATATCCGATGGAATTATCGCAATCGACAGGGATCGGCGGGTATTTCTCGCCAATCCGGCCGCGAGGCATTTATTGAAAATCCCGGCCGGAACGGATGACGGCACGGTATTGGAAGCCCTGTTGCGGAAAAACCGGATCGTGAACGTGATGGACGGTTCCGTCCGGCGGCCGCCGCAAAGCGACGCCACGCGCGTCGTGCTCAAGGAGGTGCCCGTCATCGTCGGCGAGCAATTGCAGGGCAGCGTCGTCTCCATGGCGAAGGTGGAGGAGATCCAGGAACTGGAGTCAAAGATTCGCGCGCGGATCGTTCAGAAAGGCCTTGTCGCGAAGAGCACGTTTGACGATATCGCCGGAACAGGCGCGGCCATAACCAAAATCAAGGAACGAGCCAAAGTATACGCCCGGTACGACAGCACCGTTCTCATCACCGGCGAAACCGGAACCGGTAAAGAGCTGTTCGCTCAGAGCATCCACAATGAAAGCCGCCGGAAAAAGCAGCCGTTTGTCGCCGTCAATTGCGCCACCTTGCCGGAAAACCTGATGGAGAGCGAGTTGTTCGGCTATGTTAAGGGCGCGTTCACGGGGGCCAGCAAAGAAGGCAAGGCCGGTCTTTTTGAGTCAGCCGACAAGGGTACGATCTTCCTGGACGAAATCAGCGAGATTCCCATAAGTATGCAGGCAAAGCTCCTCAGGGTGATCCAGGAACGGGAAATCATCCGGATCGGGAGTGACACGGTCGTCAACGTCGATGTGCGCATCATCTGTTCCACCAACCGGGATCTGCTCCGGCAGGTCAGGGACGGGAAATTCAAGGAGGATCTGTACTATCGGCTGTGCGTGCTGGAGGTCGTCGTTCCGCCCCTCAGGGAGCGCAAGGAGGATATCGCGGATATCGCCCGGGTGCTGGTAGGACGCTTCAACAGGCTGCACGGCAAAAATGTTACGGACATCGCCCCCGAGGTTCTGCGCAGGCTGGAGGCCATGCCCTTTCCCGGCAATATCCGGGAGCTCGGGAATATCCTTGAGAGGATGACGATTTTGTGTGAAGGGCGCGTCATGGATATGGGGGTGCTGGCCCGGAGCGGCATTCCGCCTTCTCCCGGCGAGCGGAAGAGCGCCACCCCGGAACAGGGCGGGGGAGTGTCCTTCCGCGAAGCGCAGGCGTCGACCATCATTCGCGCGTTGGAACAAACGGGCGGCAACAAGGCGGCGGCGGCCCGTCTTCTGGGGGTGGACACGTCCACCCTGTGGCGAAAAATGAAGTCCCTGGGCATACGGTAATCGGGGGCGTTCGGGGACCATCCTCCCAAGCCGGAGGGTAACGCAAAAAAGAGGGGACGCCTGTCCCCTCCGAAGCCCGCTTTGAGCGCGCTGTGGCTTACGACGGTCTTTCATTCGCGCATCTTCTCGGCGAAATAGGCCCGCATGGCATTGCAGCCGGTTTCGATATCCTCGAGAGACGTCGAATAGGCGAGGCGAATGAACCCCTTGCCGCAAGCCCCGAAGGCCTCGCCCGCGACAGTGACCACGCCCGCCTTTTCCAGGAGATCTCGGGCTATTTCGTGTCCGCTCATGCCGAGCGCGCTCACGTCCACGAAAACGTACAACGCGCCGTCCGGTTTGACAAAGCGGATACCGGGCATGGTGGATAGCGCATCGCACAGGAAATCCCGCCGGCGGGTAAACTCGGCCAGCATGGCCAGCGGTTCTTCCTGGCTTCCCCTAATTCCCGCGGCCGCGCCGATTTGGGCGAAGGTGCAGCATACGCTCACCATGTACTGATGCATCCGCAAAATGGAATTCATGACTTTTTTGTCACCGGCCACCCAGCCGATACGCCAGCCGGTCATGGAGTAAAACTTGGACATGCCGTCCAGGATAAGCGTCCGTTCCCGCATACCCGGCATGGTCGCGATGGAGACATGCTCCGCCGGAGCGTAGACGATTTTTGAATAAATCTCGTCGCTCAGCACATACAGGTCGTACTTCACCGCCAGGGCCGCAATCTTTTCCAAGCACTCGCGGCTGTACAT
>JAJBSY010000176.1 GCA_020861205.1 Deltaproteobacteria bacterium
GCGTTGCCGCAAATAAGGGTCGAAAACAGCGGCACCCTGGACGGCGAAGGGACGGCGACCCTGACCGTCTCCCCCGGAAACGAGTGGGGGGCATCCATTTTTAACGTGGTCGCGACCGTGCGGGTCCGGGAGGACGGCGGCCGCTGGGTCGCCCGCACCGTCATCGTTCCCTGGTACAAATATCCGTTCATCCTGGGCTACGAACACTCAAAGGAAGAGCCCCAGGCCGGATCTCCCTATTCCATGCGTCTCGCCGCGGTCACCCCCGAGGGCAAGCCCGCGGACGTCAACGAACTGGAGGCCGTGATCGAGCGGCGCGAAAACTTTTACGTCCGCTCGGACAGGGGCTACACCAGCTCCACCCGCTACGTCCAGGTTTACACGCAAAAAGTCGCCCTTGCCGAGGGTATCGGGACCCTGACCTTCACCCCTCCCCGCCAGGGCTCGTACCGCATCCGGGTGGCCGCCAAAGGCACCACGGCGCTTGAAACAGGCATCGCCGTCTGGTCCGGCATCGCCGGGACGGATGACGGCGCGTCACCCATGGTGGACCGCGTCATGCTTTCGTGGGAACGCCCGCGCCACCGGGTGGGCGAAACCGCGATGCTCAAGGTCCGCGCGCCCTTCCCCGGCAAACTGCTTGTTGTCCTGGAAGGGGAAAAGGAAATCTACCGCCTGGTCCTGCCCATGAAGGAGACGGAAATGACCGTTCCCGTTCCCGTCCTGGACAGCATGTTGCCCAACGCCTACTGCTCCGCCTGGGTCATCCGGCCGGTGCGGGCGGGCGAGCGCTGGGGCGCCCACCGCGCATACGGCATCGCTCCGCTGCTTCTGGACCGTTCAGCGGCAAAACTGAACGTCGGAATCGAGGCCCCGGCCGAAACGCTGCCCAAGACGCCGCTGCCGGTTTCCCTGACCGTCACGGACGCCAACGGCAAACCGGTACAGGGCGAAGTGACCCTCGCCCTCGTGGATGAGGGCCTGCTCTCGCTGACCAACTTCAAAACTCCCGACCCGTTCGCGTTCTTCACGGCCAAACGGGCGCTGCAAGGCCGGGCTTATGACCTCTATAACGACTTGATGCCGCTCTCATCGAGGGCCCCCATCACCTTGCAGGCCGGGGGCGGCTCCGCCGCTGAGGACGGCTCGCAGATGTCCCCCATGACCCGGAAACTGGAACTTCTGTCCATCTTCCTCGGGTCGGTGACCACCGACAGCAACGGATACGCGGCCACCACCCTGACTCTGCCCGAATACAGCGGCCGGGGCCGGTTGATGGCCGTCGCCGCAAGCAAGACGGCCGTGGGCAACGCCGATGCCGCCATCCGCATCGCCCGCGACGTAACCGTGGAAGCCACCGTGCCCCGCATGGTAGCGCCCGGCGATGTTTTCACCGTGCCCGTGATCGCTTTCGGGGACGGCAAAAAAGCTCTCAAAGCCAGGATAACGGTCGCGACGGACGGTCCCCTTGCCCTGCAGGGTGAAAAGACCTTCGACGTCGCCCTGGACGAAAAAACTGCCAGAGTCCCGCTGGATCTCACGGTGAAAGCTTTGGACGCCAGCGGTTTGGCCAGCGTGCGCGTTACGACGGCCATCGAGGGAGAAGCGGACAAGCCCTTCGAGCAGCGGCTCGAGATACCCGTCCGCCCGCCCTTCCCGCGCGTCAGCCGCAACGGCGGCGGCGCGATCAAGGGAGGGGGGAAGGCCGTCATCGACGTGGGATCCGGGTTCTTCCCCGGAACCCAGCGGGTGAGCCTCTCCTTTGCAAACACGCCCGGCATCGGCCTGATGCAGGCCCTGGACTACCTGGGCTCCTATCCCTACGGCTGCCTGGAGCAGACCACCTCGGCCGCCTGGCCCTACCTCGCCGTTCCGGCCATGCTGCGAAGCATCGATCCGGAAAAGGCCAAGGATTCGGAATTCAAGCAGGCCCTGGATTTCGCCATTCGGCGCATCCTTTCGATGCAGCGGTCCGACGGCGGGTTCAACGGCTGGCCCGGTATGCAGACCGGCTCCGCGTATGCCTGGACCACGGCCTACGCCGTTCACTTCCTGAGCGAAGCCAAGAGTACCGGGCTTGTGCCGCAAGACGCCCTTAAAGCCGCCCTCGACTGGATGCGTTCCTATCTGGCTTCTTCCCTGCCCGAGCGGGACTGGCAGATCATGGACGCGCTCAGCGTCAAGGCTTACGTGTGCTACGTCCTGGCTCTCAACGGCGACGCGCCGCTGGGCTGGATACAGTTCCTGAAAGACCAGGGCTCGTTCCTGAACCAGTCCGCCAGGATCTTCCTGGCCGGAGCCCAAGCCCTTGCCACGGGCAAGCCCGACGCGCTCCGAGAACTCGGCACCCTGCCTCTGGCCCGACCCGGCCGCTACGGGTGGAGCCTCGATTCCGCGCCCCGCAACGAGGCTCTCCGCCTGCTCATGTGGACGCATGTCGATCCTTTCGCCCCTGAAACGGCCCTCCTGGCCCGGCGCGTGATGGATAACGGCAACGCCGGGTACTGGCGCAGCACGCAGGAAAACGCCATGGCCGTGCTGGCCGTTGGCCGCTACATTGAAAAGACCGCCGGGGCCGGCGGCGGCTTCAGAGCCACCCTGACGGCCTCGGACGCCGCCAACGGCAGCCAGCGGGAAATCGCCGCCTTCACCGACAAGGATAAGCCGACATTCTCCCGCAAGGATCTGCCGCCGGCGGAACCGGCTTCTCTTGCGCCCCTCACCGCGAGCGTCGAGGGCGAAGGCACGGCCTACTATTCCTGGACCACGTCCGGCGTGCCCGTGAACGCTCCCGAACCCTTCGCGGAAGGTATCGAGGCCGTCCGCCGCTGGGTGTTGCCCGACGGCACCGTGTACGACTTCATCCCCGACGAGAGCGGCAAGCTTCCCGAAACGCTGCGGAACCTGAAGATCCCGCACGGGACACGGATTACCGTCTTCCTGTACGTCAAGCCGACGGCCGCCATGAACAGCATGGTGCTGGCGGATATCGTGCCCGGCGGCTTTGAGATCGACAACCCCAGCCTGGTGCCGGACAGCGAGTATGCCGCCCGGTCAGGGACCTTCATCGATCCCAAGACCAACAAGCCCTTCGCCCCGCCCAAGGGATACGGCAACTCCCATTCCCTCAACACCTGGATCGAAGGCCGCACGGAAATGCGCGACGACCGGCTCCTGCTCTTCGCGGACTATGCTCCCAGCCGCCCGTCCGTGTTCACCTACACGTTGCGCGCGGTGAACAAGGGCGAATTCGTCCTGCCGCCGTTATCGGTGGAGGATATGTACGATCCGTCCATCCACGCTCTGACCCATACCGCCAGGGTAACCGTGGAATAACGCGCGCCATTCCATCATAAGAACGCAGGCCCGTATCCCCGGTTGGGGATACGGGCCTGTTTTCATCGGCGCCCGCCGCCCTCCCAATCAAAGGTACGGCGTGCAGTAACCTGCTTGCAAAGTACCCG
>JAJBSY010000152.1 GCA_020861205.1 Deltaproteobacteria bacterium
GAATAATTCACGCCGGGTCGTTTCATTTTTAAAGAATTATGAAGCGGGTTGTTCCAACCCGCCGACAGAGGTTTTTCATGCCCATCAAAATTCCCGCCAGTCTGCCCGCGCGAGCGGCTCTGGAACAGGAAAAAATTTTCGTCATGACCGACGACCGGGCCGTGGCGCAGGATATACGGCCCATTCAGATCGCCATCGTCAACCTGATGCCCACGAAGATAGCGACGGAGATCCAGTTGCTGCGGCTCCTGGGCAATACGCCGTTGCAGATTGATATCACCCTGCTTAAGGCGGAGCATCACGTTTCCAAAAACACGTCCTCGGATCATTTGGAACGCTTCTATACCACCTTCTCCAAGGTGAACGACAAAAAATTCGACGGGATGATCGTTACCGGAGCGCCCGTTGAAATGCTGGATTTCACCGACGTCGATTACTGGTCCGAACTGCAGGAGATTATCGACTACAGCGCGGAAAACGCCTTTTCCACCCTGTTTATCTGCTGGGGCGCCCAGGCCGGGCTGTTCCACCGCTATGGGGTTCCAAAATACGTGCTGCCGGAGAAGAAATTCGGCGTCTTCAAACATACGCTGACTTCCCGGACGAAGAAAATATTCCGCGGGTTCGACGACACGTTTTATATGCCCCATTCCCGTCACACGGAAGTGCGCCTTGAGGACGTTTTGAAGGTGCCCCAACTGGAAGTGCTCGCCTGGTCGGAAGAGGCCGGCCCTTCGGTCATCCGGGCCAAGGAAAGCCGGGCTCTTTTCGTTTCCGGGCATTTTGAATACGACGCGGATACCTTGGCGAAAGAATATTTCCGCGACAAGGAGCGCGGGCTCGATATCAAGGTACCCGCCAACTATTTCCCCGGCGACGATCCCGCGAATCCGCCGATCGTCAACTGGCGGGCCCATGCGCATCTTTTTTTCTCCAATTGGCTCAACTACCACGTATACCAGGAAACGCCCTTCGAACTCACGGCCATCCAGAGCCGGGACGGAGCGCTTCCGGACTGACCGGATCGCGCCGTCGCCCCGCGCCGGGCCGTTCGGGCCCCCGCGTGGGTACATTCGCTGAGGCGTTATCCACAGAGCAAATTTTTCGGAGGCTCTCATGAAACTGGCGTTTCTCGGACTTGGCAGAATGGGGCAGGGTATGGCCGCGCGTCTCGCGGGGATCGGGCATGACCTTACCGTCTATAACCGCGGCGTCGAGAAAACCGTTCCCTTGGAAAAGCTCGGCGCGAAGGTGGCCCAAACGCCGGCGGACGCGGTGGCCGGCGCGGAGATCGTGTTTACCATCCTGGCGAATGACGAAGCGCTCCAAAGCGTCATGGACGAAGCGGTTCTCACCGCCATGGCCCCGGGTGGCGTTCACGTCTCCATGAGCACAGTCAGTACCCGGCTCGCGGCAACCCTGGCAAAGACCCACAAGGCGGCGGGCCGCGTATACCTGGCCTGCCCGGTTTTCGGCCGTCCCGACGTCGCGGCCGCGGGAGCATTGCGTCTTTGCCTCGCCGGGCCCGCGGCCGGGCGGGAAACCGTCAAGCCGCTGCTGGCCCGCTTCGGAGAGGTGACGGATTTCGGCGATGACCCGGTCGCGGCCCATGCCGTCAAGCTGGCGGGCAATTTCATGATCGCGACGGTCATCGAAACGCTTGGCGAGGCCTTCACCTTGCTGGAAAAGAACAACGCGTCGCCGGAAACGTTTTACGATCTCATATCCAACGCCATGTTCGCCTGCCCGATGGTCAGGAACTACGGCCGGATTCTTCTGGACGGCGAATTCGATACGGCCGGATTCACGGCGGAACTCGGTGCGAAGGATGTGCGGCTCATCCGCGACGCCGCGCGGATGAGCGAAACGCCCATGCCCCTGGCCGCCGTCCTGGAAGAGCGGTTCACGCGGATACTGGCGCGGGGATGGGATGCAAAGGACTGGACCGTCGTTGCCCGCTGCCAGCGAGAAGACGCGGGGCTCGCCTGACGCAAAAACGCCCGCCCGAAAGAAAAGCCCGTGCCGGCAATTCCGGCACGGGCTTTTCTTTTTCGTCTGCGGCCACTGATTTCCCGGCCCCTCGCGCCAGCTTGGGACCGGGAAACCGTATGGGAGGGGAGGTTGGCGTTACGGAAAACCCATCCCCCATGGACGGGTTACCGCAACTTCCGTCACCGCAACGCTTCCGTTCCGGTGAAGAACGGTCCGGCGGCCGGGCGCGTTCGTCCGCGCCGCCGGGAAATTTCGACAACCTCTCCGTTATGCCGCGACGCGGGCGTACAGTTCGCGCGCGCTCTGGTTGTCCGGGTTGACGCCGAGCAGAGCTTCAAGCTCCATCTTGGCTTCCTCGTCGCGCCCGAGGGCGGTGAGGCATCCGGCCAGGGTGTAGCGCACGGGTTCCGCATCGTCCGCCTCGAGGGCGGCCTTCAGATACGGAATGATTTCTTCCAGGCGATCCAGGAAATAGCCTTCCTGCACCAGGCCGTTGATGGCGACCATGTTGCCGGGGTTGATCCCGAGCGCCTGGCAAAAATATTCGAAGGCTTCGTCATGAACGCCTTTTTCCATCGCGATCAAGCCCAGACCCGCCAGGGGCTTGTCAAAGGGCTTGAGTTCGGCGGCCTTGGCGTAATGGGCGCGCGCCGTATCCAGGTCGCCTTTCTGTACGGCCACGGTGGCAAGCCCCATGTAGGCGTCGGCCTGATCGGGCGCGGCGGCGGCGGCCTTCTGGTAATAGGTTTCGGCTTTGTCAAAATCGCCCATAAACAGGTAGCATTCGCCAAGTTCTTTGTTGATCTCGTAATCGATATGGGTGCTCATGGTCCCCTCCCTGTGGGTATATGGCATCATTACGCGGTTGGTAGGATTTCCCGCTTCTCGCCTGTATCGTTCCGGCATGCATCCGCTATGCGTCGTCCGGTATTTTTACTCATGCAATCAGCGTGCCAAAAACGTGAACGGCGTTTTGACCTAACGGTTGTCTATAATGCAACGGGTATGCCGACCGGCTGATCGCCGGTTTTCCGTCGGTAGAACAAAATGATTTTGAAATAATCGTAATAAAATAAATGGATTATTTATTTGGAACACCTATTGCAGACAGAGTGGCGTCGGAGCGGAAAGGTATGCCGGGCCGATTCCGGAAACCGGGCAAAAATTGCCGCCGGAAGATTCCAAAAGGAGGAAATCTGCATGAAGGGCCTTATTGAACCGCATGTGAACCTTGTGGGCAAAGTCATGAACATGCAGCTCCAGCGTCAGAATGTCGTCATGAGCAACATCGCCAACGTCAAGACGCCGGGGTACAAACCGCGCGTTCTGGAGTTTGAGGACGACCTGCAAGCCGCCCTCAACCTCGATTCCAAGGGTAAAATGTCGCGTACCCATAAAAATCACATTCCGAGCGGGTTTGATGCGGATACGTGCAACGCGAGCTGGGACCAGGAACTCA
>JAJBSY010000433.1 GCA_020861205.1 Deltaproteobacteria bacterium
ATCCCCGCTCAAGGATCCCAGGTGCGCCAGCGTCTTCTGCAACCGGGCCTGCACTTCGTATACGGATGCGGCGTCCCGGGCGAGCGGATTGAACGCGTCCTGGAACAGGTCGTCCGCCAGCAGTTCGGGAACCCAAATCCGTTCGAACTCCACAGCGCTTTCTTCCCCGCGTTCGGCAATATAGAGCTCCAGGACTCTGCCGAGCCGCGTCAGGATATCGATGGCCGTTCCGGTGTCGTTCACCGCGTCCGAAGCGGCGCGGGAGGCTATCTCCGTCAGCACGCAGAGACCGAAGCGGGGATCCTGTTCAAAGGTTCGTTCGTCCGCGACCGTAAAGCACGCGCGCATGGCGGCCAGGGGTTTCTCCTGAAGATTTGCCGTAAGCCGGGCCAAAACAGCCCCTTTCGGAACGAATTTACCCGGCATGGCGCCACATAGACATCCGCGCCGTTTTCCTCGGCCAGGCGCGACAGTTCCTTGGCGTCCAGAAACTGGACGTAGCCGCTCTCTTCCGCGGCCAACGCGCTGCCACGAACGGTGTCCGGCAGTTTTTCCATCTTGTTGCAGCTCAGGGTCGGTTTACGAGCCCGAGCGATCATGGCCCGGGCCGCCGCTTTCTCCACCAGGCGGCTCGTTTCGCTGACCCTGCCGAGACTGGTCAGCCGTTCGATCCAGCGGATGAAGGTTACGACGATAACCGCGATCACCGCCAGAGTCACGATGAACAGGACGAATCGGCCGTTACCCTCGTATATGCCCATGTTCAGGGCGATTATTCCCACCAGACTGAAAAGGAACGTGCCCAGGAACGTGCTGAGCGCGTTCTGGGTGGTTTTGTCCTCGGTGATCAACCTGGTGGCTCTTGGGGTTACGTTGGATGTGGCGGCGCTGTATGCGGAAACCATGGTGCTAAGCGAAAAGGTCGTTACGGCCAACATGCTCGACGCAAGGATGGTGAGGATGTTGCTCACCGTTTCGCGGTCCACGAGGTCGCTCAAATCGTCCGCGATGTACCGCTTGAAAACAAGGGCGGCCAGGGCGCTCGCAACGCCGAGGAGCGCGTACGCGGTCACTTTCGGCCACATTTTTTTGGTTAGGGACAGCAAGGTTATTTTGACGCTCTGCATGGCAGCCTCCCGGGGTTCCCATCCGCTTGACGGTACCGTCTATAAGAGCCGTGGTGAAGCCGCTTAGAAACGCGGTCGCCTCTTCCGAACCGATCGCCGTCGGAAAAACAGCGCGCATTACCGGAACTGATATTGTATGGATAATCATGGAGCGGGTTTATTTATCTCCAGTACATTTCTCTCCATGAAAAATGCGGTCATGATGCAATATTTCGAGTGGTATCTTCCCTCCGGCGTATTGTGGAAAAAAATGCGCGACGAAGCAGGGAATCTCGCCGATCTCGGGATCAACGCCCTCTGGATACCGCCGGCGTACAAGGGCCTCGCCGGCGCGGAAGACGTGGGATACGCGGTTTACGACCTGTATGATCTGGGCGAGTTCGACCAGAAGGGGAGCGTACCCACCAAATACGGCACCAAGGAAGAGTTGCTGGAAGCCGTCCGGGCGGCCCATGCGCACGGGATAGCCGTCTATGCGGATATCGTCCTCGATCACAAGATGGGAGCCGACGGCACTGAAGTCGTGAAAGCGGAAGAATATAACCCGGCCAACCGGCTGGAGAAGGAAACCGGCCCGGAAAAAATCGAAGCGGCCACTCTTTTCGCCTTCCCGGCCCGGCATGGAAAATACTCGGATTTTACCTGGCACTGGTATCATTTCACCGGGATCGACCGCGACGAATCCTCGAAGGATGAGGGTATTTTCAAGTTTGTCGGCAAGTATTGGGAAAAACAGGTCGACAAGGAGAACGGCAATTACGATTACCTCATGGGTGCGTCGCTCGACCTCAACAACAAGGAAGTCTGCGATGAGTTGAAACGCTGGGGGATATGGTTCGTCGAGACGACCGGCGTGGACGGTTTCCGGCTCGACGCGGTCAAGCACATGAAGTTCACGTTCCACAGCGAGTGGCTGCACGCGATACGGTCGCACTTTCATAAAGAGTTCTTCACCGTGGGCGAATACTGGAGCAAGTATGTATCCGCGCTGCGCAACTTTACAGCCACCACGAACGACGCGCTCTCCCTGTTCGACGTCCCCCTCCATTTCCGGTTTTATTGGGCTTCGCTCGGCGGCGGCGTTTTCGACCTGCGCACCATTTTCGACGATACGCTCACCGCGGCGGATCCCGTCAAGTCCGTCACCTTCGTCGACAACCACGATTCCCAGCCCGGCCAGTCGCTCGAATCCTGGGTGAGGGATTGGTTCAAGCCGCACGCCTATGCCCTCATATTACTGCGCGAGCAAGGATATCCCTGTATTTTCTATGGCGATTTTTACGGCATCGACCATGACGGCATCGCGCCCAAAAGCCCGGTGCTCATCCCGATGCTCGAAGCCAGAAGACGGTATGCCATCGGAAAACAGACCGACTACTTCGATGATCCAAACATCGTCGGCTGGACGCGCGAAGGCGACGACGGGAACGAGGGTTCCGGACTTGCCGTGCTGCTGAGCAACGGGCGGGCCGGATCCAAAAGGATGAACGTCGGTTCACGGCATGGAGGAAAAGTCTTCATCGACGTGACGCGCGCTTCTTCCGGCCAGGTGGTCATCGACAAGGACGGCTTCGGCCTCTTCCGGGTCGTGGGCGCTTCCGTCTCGATATGGGTGCGCGAGGACGCGGCCGAACGGGACCTGCCACGGGAGATGCTCACGGCGAACCCCGTCACATTTCCCCGGGCGCTGCCGGAGGACGATATCCGCGAGATCTGCCGTGCAATGAAGGACGCGCACCTTACCGGAGACACGGAAAACGAGAAGCTGCTCCTGCGCCTCGCCGGTCTGCGGGCCGAGGAAGTGATGCCCGCGCAATCGCGGGCGGCGTTACTGGTAACGATCGGCGAGCAGGTTCTTGAAAACGGCCTCGCGGAGCAGGCGCTTCCGTATCTAGATCAGGCCCGCGGCCTGCTTTTGCCCCAGGCGGACCAAAACGGCGCGTTACTGGCACGGATAGCGTCACACCTCGAGCGGATACGCGGGAACAAGGATGACGCTTCATGAGCGGTACGGACACGCGGATCACTAAATACCAAGTACATATCTTGAGGAGGATATATGGACAACAAACTGACCACAATGCAAAACCCGGCGACCGAGTTTACCACGGAAGAGTTTCCGAAACAGAAACAACCGTATCCGGGAGTGCAAAAAAATATGAAGCCGGTGCCCGACTGCGGTGAGAAGAGTTACGTGGGCACGGGGAGACTCAAGGGCAGGAAAGCCCTCGTTACCGGGGGCGATTCCGGCATAGGCAGCGCGGCGGAAATCGCGTTCGCCCGCGAAGGCGCGGACGTCGCCATCAACTACCTGCCCGAAGA
>JAJBSY010000098.1 GCA_020861205.1 Deltaproteobacteria bacterium
GACGGCGAAACCGTACCCGGAGCCAAGGAACGCGTCCACACGGGCATCGCCGGCGTGGCCGATGGCGACGGCCTGAGCGCCGCCCATGGGACGCTCGACAGCATCAGGAAAGAGGTCAAGCGGGTCAAGGAAAAGCTGGAAGAAGCCAAGCAGCGTCTCGCGGTGGCGACGGCGTCCGGCGGGGACGGCGGCGCCGCCGCGCCGGAGCGGACGGGTGAAAAGGATCCCGCCGCAAAGGCCGCCGAAGCGGCCGAGGCCGCGACACGGAGCATGGGAAACGCCATGGGCCGGGCCGCCGAGGCGGAATCGATCCAGGCGGAGATCGATATGCTCAACCAGCAGTTACAAACGCTTAACCAGCAATTGCAAAACGCCCTGCAAGGTATGGGCGGAGGAAGCGCCCCGGTGGGCACGGCGGGCATCGGCGGCGTACCGGACGGCCCCAGCGGCCAGGGCGAAAGAATTTCCGTCAACTAGCGCTCGTATATCCGCCCCTCTTTAGCGACAGCGCATCACCGCCGTCCGGCGCCGGTGGAAGCTGCCCGCCATCCCGGCCCGACGCCGGAGGTGATAGCGCCGCGCGCCATGCGGCGTTATCTTTTTTTGTCCCGGCCCCGGGAGGCCCGTTTATGCGGCGCCGCTGTGACTTTTCCGCCTTTTTTGCTTGACAGGGGCGTTCGGGAGGATTAAAAGACCCTCTATCGGTGGAAGGGTTCTTTCTCGCGCCGGCTTCGCGCCCGGACCCTCCGACATCCTGTGCAGCCTTCGCGGCTCATCCGGGGTGGCCTGACGGCCTCCCTTTTTTTTAGCCCTTTCGCGGGGCAGAGAGCGGCATGAACGAATCGACCCTGGCCCGGACCATAGCCGACATAACCCGGCCCCTCGCGGCCTCCCTGGATCTCGGCATCTGGGGAATCGAGGCCTTGCAGGGAAAACGGACCATACTCCGCGTCTACGTGGAGGGTGAAAACGGGGTGGATATCGAAAAATGCGCGGAACTTTCCCGCCTGCTTGGTTTGGCCCTGGACGTGGACGATCTCATCCCCGGCGCGTATCTCCTGGAGGTATCCTCTCCGGGCCTCGAACGGTCGTTCTTTACCCCGGAGCAGTTGGCCGGGTATGTGACGCGGACGGTGGAAGTCGCCCTGCACGAGCCGACGGAGGCCTACCCGGGCCGGAAGAAGTTGCTCGGCATCCTCACGGAAGCCGGGGGCGGCAGTTTTTCCGTTGTTCCGTTGGACGCGCCCAAGGACGATCCCCGCGCGGCCGTGTTTGCCTGGGACAACGTGAAGAAAGCGAACCTTGTACACTTTCCGCCCGAACAGCCGGGACCGGTGAAAGGCAAAAAGCCGAAACGGACAAAAGCCGCCGAAACCGGAAAAACGGCGGGCGGCACCCATGAAGACCAGGCGGCCGAGTAGCCGCGTTTAAGACTACATGCCGGCGGAACGCCCGCGTTCGCCGTGCCGGAGGAAATCCGCATGAGCTTGGAACTGAAAAAAGCGATCGACCAGATCAGCAAGGACAAGGGACTTGACCGTGACATGCTGGTCGACAACCTCAAGGAAGCGGTCCGCACCTCCGTGGTCCGCAAGTTCGGGGACGACATGGACATCGAGGTCAGCTTCAACGAGGAAACGGGCGACATCGACGTCTACCAGTTCAAAATCGTGGTGAAAAAGGTCGAGGACCCCAACAGCCAGATCACGCTTGAGGAAGCCAAAAAGCACGACCCTTCCGTGCAGCTTGACGATGAAATGGGTTTCCGCCTCAAGGTGGAAGACCTCGGCCGCATAGCGGCGCAGTCCGCCAAGCAGGTCATCATCCAGCGTATGCGCGACGCCGAGCAGGAAATCATCTACGAGGAATACAAGGACCGGATCAACGAAATCGTGTCCGGCTCCATCCAGCGCCGCGACAAGGCGGGCTGGATCATCAACCTCGGCCGCACCGAAGCCATCCTGCCGAAGGAAGAGCAGATCCCGCGCGAGCATTACAAACGCGGCGACCGCGTCCAGGCCATCATCATCGAGGTGCGCAAGGAAGGGCGCGGCCCGCAGGTCGTGGTCTCCCGGTCCCACCGCGATTACATGGCGGCGCTCTTCCGCCGCGAAGTTCCCGAGGTGGACGACGGCACGGTGCAGATCATGGGCGTCGCCCGGGATCCCGGCAGCCGCGCCAAGGTAGCCGTGCTCTCCCGCGACCGGGATGTGGATCCCGTGGGCGCCTGCGTCGGCATTCGCGGCTCCCGCATCCAGAACATCGTGCAGGAACTCAGGGGCGAACGCATCGACATCGTCGTCTGGAGCCCGGACATCGCCACGTATGCCAGGAACGCCCTTTCTCCGGCCACCATTTCCCGGATCGTGGTGGACGAGGAGGAGAACCTGCTGGAAGTCATCGTTCCGGACGATCAGCTGACCAACGCCATCGGGCGCAAAGGGCAGAACGTGAAGCTGGTGGCCAAGCTCCTGGGCTGGAAAATAGATATTTTCACCGAAAGCCGGTACAACGAGGCCAACGCCATCGGCCGGGGCCTGGAGCAGCTCGCCAACGTGGTGGAAATCCCGGTGGAGAGCTTTACCAACGCGGGATTCGCCACCGCGGACGACGTGATGGCAGCCGACGACATGGCCCTTCTGGCCATCGCCGGCATGACGGAAGCGCGCATCCAGGATCTGCGCACCGCGCTGAGTTTCCTGCAGACGTCTTCCCCGCCCTCGTCTTTCGACGAGAGCGAGGCGAACGAGGAAGCCGCGGACGAATAGGATGGAAAACAACACGGCACGCCGCATCCCGACACGGATGTGCGTTATATGCAGAAAGCGGTCGCCCAAATCGTCCCTGGCCCGCTTCGTCACACGCGGGGGTTCCGCCCTTGCCGATCCGCGTCAAAATTTACCAGGGCGCGGCAGCTATTGTTGTTCCTCGCCGGAGTGCCGGAAGCGCTTCGAGGCCGGGAACGCACGGAAATGCAAAGGGGTTTGAGGCATGACTGAGGAAAAAGTCAGAGTAAAGGATATCACGACGGAACTGGGCGTCTCCAACAAGGACATGCTCTCGGCTCTCCGTGAATTGAGCATTCCCGCGAAAAGCCATATGGCGACCCTTGCCCCGGAGGATGTGACCCGGGTCAAGGAACATTTCGCCGCCGTCCGGGCCGGAGAGGCCGAAAGGGAACGCCGCGAAACCCAAAGCGGCGTCATCGTCCGCCGCCGCCGGCGCGAGCCGGAACCGGCCGTGGAAGCCGCCTCTGATAAGACCGCCGAAAAAACCGTTCCGTAATCGACCGAAACCGAAACGACCCCTGAGCCAAACGCGGACGCCGCGGCGGAAAAAGCCCCGGCGAGGAAAAAGGCCAAAGCCGACGCGGCCGCCGTTCCCGAGG
>JAJBSY010000310.1 GCA_020861205.1 Deltaproteobacteria bacterium
GATCGAGATCAAGAACGCCGTTGAAAAGGCGTTCAACGTCAAGGTCACCGAGGTGCGCGTTGTGTGCAAAAAGCCCGGCGACAGAAAGCGCCAGGGCCGTGTCGTCGGTAGGGTTTCAGGCTTCAAGAAAGCCTACGTGACTCTTGCCGAAGGCGCGAAGATCGAATTCTTCGAGGGAGTCTGACCATGGCCGTGCGCAAGCTGAAACCCACTTCCGCCGGTCGGCGTTTTCAGATGGTGTCCACTTTTGAGGAAGTGACCAGCACCACGCCTGAAAGGAGCCTGACCGAAGGTTTGACCAAGAAGGCCGGTCGCAACAACTACGGCCGCGTGACCAGCCGCCGCAGGGGCGGCGGACACAAGCGCCTGTACCGCATCATTGACTTCAAGCGGGACAAGCACGGCATCGCCGCCAAAGTCGCGACCATCGAATACGATCCGAACCGCTCCGCCCGCATCGCGCTCCTGCACTATAGCGACGGTGAAAAGCGCTACATTCTGGCTCCCGTGGGCCTGAACGTGGGCGACACAGTCATCTCCGGCGAAGGCGCGGACATCAAGCCCGGCAACTCCCTTGCCCTGGGCAAAATCCCCGTCGGCACCCTGGTGCACAACATCGAGCTGCACCCCGGCCGCGGGGGCCAGTTCTGCCGCGCCGCGGGCACCTATGCCCAGCTGGTCGCGAAGGAAGGCAAGTACGCCCTTTTGCGTATGCCTTCCGGCGAAGTGCGCAAGGTGCTGGCCGCCGGTCTCGCCACCGTCGGGCAGGTCGGCAATATCCAGCACGAGAACATTTCGCTTGGCAAGGCCGGCCGTAACCGCTGGCTCGGCCGCCGCCCCAAAGTGCGCGGCGTTGCCATGAACCCGGTTGACCACCCCCTGGGCGGGGGCGAAGGCAGAAGCTCCGGCGGCCGCCATCCCGTGACGCCCTGGGGCAAGCCCACCAAAGGGTACAAGACCCGTGACCGTAAGAAAGCTTCGGGCAAGCTTATTGTTACCCGGCGCAGTAAGTAGCCCCGGCTAGGAGTAGGAGCCAGATATGCCAAGATCGTTGAAAAAGGGTCCTTTCATTGACGGACACCTTGAAAAGAAAGTGGAATTGGCCAATGCCAACTCGGACCGCCGGGTGATCAAGACATGGTCGCGCCGGTCCACGATCCTGCCGGAAATGGTGGGGCTGACCTTCGCCGTGCACAACGGGAAGAAGTTCATCCCTGTGTTTGTCACCGAAAACATGGTCGGCCACAAGTTGGGTGAATTTTCACCCACCCGCACCTTCCATGGTCATGCCGGCGACAAGAAAACCAAGGCCGGTAAGAGGTAGGAACCATGGAAGCTAAAGCCGTAGCGAAGTTCATCCGCGTCTCGCCGCGCAAGACCCGCATCGTCGCCAAAAACGTCGTGGGCCGGCCCGTGGAGGACGCTTTGAATGTTCTCAGATTCACGCCGCAAAAGGGCGCCCAGGTGATCCGCGAGGTCATGAAAAGCGCTCTCGCGAATGCCGAGCACAACACGAACATGAACGTGGACGCTCTGGTCGTGAAAGAGATACTTGTCAACGAAGGCCCCACCTGGAAGCGTTTTATGCCCCGCGCGCAAGGCCGCGCCACGAGCATCCGCAAGCGCACCAGCCATGTAACAGTCATTCTTGCCGAGAACTAGGAAACACTATGGGTCAGAAAGTCCATCCCTTCGGGTTCCGGCTCGGGTACAACAAGAACTGGCAGTCTCGCTGGTATAGTAAGAAAGAGTACCCGGCCTTTGTGTTCGAAGACCACACCATCCGTAAGCACGTCAAAAAGCTTCTGTATTCCGCGGGGATTTCGAAGATCGAAATCGAACGCGCCAGCGGCAAAGTGCGCCTTATTCTTTCCACCGCCCGTCCCGGTATCATTATCGGCCGCAAAGGCGTGGAAATCGAAAAGCTGCGCGCCGACCTCAAGAAGCAGTTTGGCCGCGAATTTGTCATTGAAGTCAACGAGATCCGCCGCCCGGAAACGGACGCCCAGCTCGTGGCTGAAAGTGTGGCGCAGCAGCTCGAACGCCGTATCGCGTTCCGCCGCGCCATGAAACGTACCGTCGCCATGGCCCGTAAATTCGGCGCGGAAGGCATCAAGATCGGCTGCGCCGGTCGTCTTGCCGGGGCGGAAATCGCCCGTTCCGAATGGTACCGTGACGGTCGGGTGCCCTTGCAGACCCTGCGTGCGGACATCGACTACGGCTATGCCGAAGCGAACACCACGTACGGTAAGATCGGCGTGAAGGTCTGGATCTTCAAGGGTGAAATCCTTGACACCGAGGTGGAACAGTAATGCTCAGCCCCAAACGAGTTAAATTCCGCAAGCGCCAGAAAGGGCGCATCAAGGGTCCCGCCACCGGCGGCACGGCCGTATCCTTCGGGGATATCGGTCTGAAGGCTCTCGAACATGGCAAGCTGACGAACCAGCAGATCGAGGCCGCGCGTATCGCCATGATGCGGCATATCAAGCGCGGCGGGAAAGTCTGGATTCGCATTTTCCCGGACCATCCCTTCACCGCGAAGCCTCTCGAAGTTCGTATGGGTAAGGGGAAGGGCGCTCCGGCGGGCTGGTACGCTCCGGTGAAGCCGGGCCGCGTGCTTTACGAGATCAGGGGCGTTTCCCTCGAGCTCGCGAAAGAGGCGCTCGTGCGCGCCCAGCATAAGCTGCCCATCAAGACCAGCATAGTGCTCCGTGAGGGCTTGTAAGATGAAAGTTACCGACAAGAGAAAAGAACTGGCCAACCTGAGCCGCGAAGACCTGGCCAAGCGCCTGGAAGAAGCCCGCCAGGACCTCTTCGATCTTCGTTTCAAGCACGCCACGGGTCAGCTTGAAAAGACCGCCCAGATTCCGGCGGCCAAGCGCGAGGTCGCGCGCATCCTGACCTATATGAAGAAGGGAGCCTAACAATGGACCAGGCCGTCAAGTACAAGAACGGGCGCACCCTTACCGGCATCGTTGTCTCCGATGTCAACGACAAGACCATTGTCGTGCGCGTTGAAACGCTGGTGAAGCATCCGCTCCTGAAGAAGTATATCCGCCGTCACAAGAAATTCACGGCGCATGATCCGAATAACGAAGGCAAAGTGGGCGACAAGGTGGCGATCATCGAGTTCCGTCCCATGTCGCGCAACAAGCGGTGGCACATCGTGTCCGTGCTTGAAAAAGCCGTGTAGGGGTAAGCCATGATCCAGGTAGAATCTACATTGATGGTGGCCGACAACTCCGGCGCCAAGGAAGTCGCCTGCATCAAGGTGCTGGGCGGCTCCAAGCGCCGGTATGCGTCCGTCGGCGACATCATCGTGGTCTCCGTAAAAGACGCCATGCCCCACACCAAGGTGAAGAAGGGCGACGTCATGCAGGCCGTTAT
>JAJBSY010000303.1 GCA_020861205.1 Deltaproteobacteria bacterium
GGACATACGTGCCTTTGCCCGAGACGAGCCTGACGAAGTATCAAGCCGATTGAGGCGACACCAACCCGGATACCCTGTTGCGGGCATGATGCGGTTCGGCTAGTATCAATCCTTCACCAAACTACCGCGCTGGAATCGACAATGAAAAAACCAGAAGTAATCAACGAATATTTTCTTGAAGACAGGGGCGTAACCTTCATCATCAAAGCGTTCCGGAACCTGACCGAAACGGAAAAACGCCAGGCGGCCGTCGGCTATCTCTATACCGTGCCGCCATCCGAACGCCCCCAAAAAGGGGACACGGTAACGATAGACGCCCACGTCGTCTTCTCCGCGGACAGCCCTACCGAGGTGCTCGTCCGTTCCAAGAATCCCCGGCCTTCGGAGTAAACGCCCGATCAGGTGATCGAGGCTGCGTATACGGCCGCGACGGACGCCTGCAACATGGCGGAAAATTCCTCGTCGGTCTGATCCACCCGAAGCCCTTCCAAAAGCGCCCGGGAAAAACTGGCTATCAGGCCGGTATTCCGGGCAAGCCGCTCGCAGGCTTCGGCCTGGGTAAAGCCGCCCGACAGCGCCACGATGCGCACCACATGCGGATCATCCAGCAATCCCGCATAGAAGTTGTCTTCTTCCGGGATGGTGAATTTGAACATAACGAGGGTATTTTCGTCCAGGGCCGCGAGGTGCCGTTCCACCTCCGTCCGGAGAAGGACTTCCGCCTCATGCCGTTGCGGGCAATGAATGTCCACCTCTGGCTCAAGAATCGGGATAAGCCCGGCCATCGAAATCCGCCGGGCGACGGCAAACTGCTGGGCTACCGCCTCGGCTATTCCCGCCGTGTTGGGCTCCTTGATGACGGAACGCATTTTCGTGCCGAAAATATTAGCTTTCACGGCTTTTTCCAGGAGCGCCTCCAGGCCCGGCATCGGCCGCATGAGTTGCACGCCGTTGTGCATATCGATCAGCCCCTTGTCCACCTTGAGGAAGGGCACTATCCGCTTCCTGCCCCACAAATAGTCCGCCGTCGGTTCCCCGCCTACCAGGCGGTCCATGGTATCCTCGAATAAAATCGCGCCGAGGATATGGTTTCCGTCAAACGCGTCGTTCATGATAATACGCGTGCGCATGGCATGAACGAGGTCGAACATCGCCTCGTCATCGGGATACGACCCCTGCGGCACTCCATACAACGCGAGCGCCTTGGGAGTGCTCCCTCCGCTTTGGTCCAGGGCGGCGACAAACCCTTTGTCCGCGCGGATTCGGTTCAGTTGTTCCTTTTTCATGGGATGCTCCTTTTCTTGTAGGTGGTGGCAAGGGTACGGCAGGCGGTTCGCCAATAACAATGATTTAATGCGTGGCCGACTTGGAAAACAGGTTCACGACGATCACGCCCGCGACGATCAACCCGAGTCCGATACAGGCGGGCAGGTCGAGACGCTGTTTGAAAAAAAACAGGACCGATCGCGGAAACGAGCACAATACCGAGCCCGCTCCACACGGCATACGCGATGCCGACCGGCACCGTGCGCATGACAACGGCGAGCAGGTAAAAGGAACACAGATAGCTGACGGCCATCAGCGCCGTCGGGCCAAGCCTGGTGAATTCGGCGGAAGCCTTCAATGAGGATGTGCCGATAACCTCACAGATAATGGCGAGAAAAAGCGAGCCGTAGGTCGCGAAAGAACCGCTCATAACGCTTTCCTTTCATATGTTTCTTCAATAAGTTTTCGTACTATTGCCTCGCGGATACAAGGATCAAGAACATCCACGCCCGTATAATCGGCGAGCCACAATCCGTCGGCAGCCGCGCGCGCAAGGCAACGCTCCGGCGTGTTTTCCCGCCCTTCCGCCAGGGATATCCGCGCTTCCAACCAAGATTTCCACTGGTTGCGAAGCGAAGCGTCCCAACTCATTGCCATGGTGAGCGCCCCAACAAGGCGCATGTTGAATTTTCCCGCCTCGCCGCACAAAGATGAGCGGATATACGCACGAGTGAACCGGCCTTCGATGATGGGATCCTCATGCATACGGCGGGCGATATCGTCGCTCCATTTCTGGAACATGTCTTCGCAGAGGGCCTCGATCAATGCCTGACGGCTGGGAAAGTGATGCAGCAGGCCGCCTTTGCTGACGCCGGCATTCCGTGCAACCTTGTCCAATGTGACCGCATCGACGCTCCCGGCTGCCGCAATTTCTCCGGCAGCTCCAAGAAGCCTTGTTCGCAGATATACCGGCTGTTTTTTTTGATGTTCCTTCATAATGACAACATACCGTCCGGACGGTATGTTGTCAACACTGCAAGGGCAACCTCTCCCCTGATAATCAGTATCTTTCCGGACGCGTGACAGCCTCCGCCCTTTCTGGCACAATGATACACGGAACGAATTTTTGCGAAAGTCTTCATTTGAGAGAGTTACCGCCATGCTTTTCGAAACCGAAGGCCTCGACCACCAGGGCTATTGCATCCGCCCTCCAAGCGAAGCCTACAGTATCCTGCTCCAGGCGACGCTTGGCTGTTCACACAATAAGTGCACCTTTTGCGACTCGTTTAAAACCAAACGTTTCGCCATCAAGGACCGGTCCATTTGGGAGAAGGATCTTGCATTCGCATCCCGGTATTGCCGCAGGCAGAACCGGGTGTTCGTCATGGACGGCGACGCCTTCGTCATGCCCATGCGCCACTGGGAGTGGCTCCTGACGGAGATCGCGGAACAACTGCCCTGGGTCGAGCGCGTCGGCACTTACGCCAATGCCAAGGGAGTCGCCCTCAAAAGCGATCAGGACTTGCGCAGACTCCGTGAACTCGGACTATCCATGATCTATTACGGCGTCGAGAGCGGCCAACCGGAGGTGCTGCAAAGGGTGCGCAAAGGCGCGGACCCGGAAAAACTGCTGACCCAGGCCCGCCGTTTGAAGGACGCGGGTTTCACCTTGTCCGTGACGGTCATCATCGGCTTGGCCGGACGGGAGGGCAGCCTGGAACACGCCAAGGCGACCGGGGAACTGGTAAGCAAAATAGACCCGGACTATATCGGGGCCTTGACGCTCATGCTCCCGCCCGGCGCTCCCATAACGCGGGAAGTGCGCGAAGGGACGTTGACCATGCCGGACCAGATGGAACTGCTGGCGGAACTCGGGGTGTTATTTTCCCACACAACACTCTCCAACGGGATGTTCACGGCGAACCACGCGAGCAATTATCTGCCCATCCGCGCCCGCCTGCCGCAGGACAAGGAAGCGGTTATGGCGCTGATACGAAACGCGCTCGAGGGGAAAATCGCCTTGCGGCATGAATGGATGCGGGCTTTGTAGAGAATGCCGCCCATGTACCGGCACGGAAAGAATTCCGCCGGAAAAGGCTCGTCATCCTACAAC
>JAJBSY010000043.1 GCA_020861205.1 Deltaproteobacteria bacterium
CCGGTATACGGTGCACGATTTCTTCCTCATGTTTCCCTTGGAAAATTTACGCCAGTTGCAGACCTGGGTCCGCAGCTTCCTTGAAATAATCGCGGAATTGCGGGAACAGAGGCCCGAAGCCTATTGGCCCTGCGTCATCGCCATCGTCAACAAAAAAGGGCTCAGTTTCAATAATGATCTGCCGGGCAAGGCCGGACTGGATTGGAACCAGCTGGCGGCGGACCATCCGTACATGAGTTTCCGCAACGCCCTGTCCCTGGGCGACGACTTCGCCGTGCACGAAGTGCGCTTCGCCGCCGGAAACGGGCCGGACGACTGGTGCAACGTGAGTCTGCTCAGGGACGAGAAAAAAGGGGGCAACACCGTTCCCCTGCTTATCCCCGGCACCATCGCGCTCGGCGAGCACCCGGTATGTTTTTACTGCGGGCAGCGCAGCCACGGCTTTACCGAATGCCCCACCCGCACGCTTCCCGAGCGCGACAGAGACATCTGGCGGCGGGTTGCGGGCTTTGACTTTCCCATGATGAAGGACGGGGTGCGCGCCCTGGACGACGCCGTAAAAGCCGAGGGGATGGAAGCGCTTCCCTCCATTCTCGCGCGGGATGACGCCGCGGGCGTGATGGGCAGGGCGATCTTCGACATCAACCACCCCTTCCAGCTTCGCTCCCTCGGCCAGATGTGGCGGGCAAGGGGGAAAGCCGCCCCGGTCTCGTCGGCGGACGTCCTGGACATGGACAACCATCCGATCTGGGATATCCTGCGCGACTATGCCGAAACCGAGGACAAGGGCGCGGTCGAGCGGGCGTTGCAGGCCCTTTTGGGCCGTTATCCCCGCGACTTCAGGATCAAGTCCCTGCTCGGCTTCATCGCGCTGGAGCGGGGCGATCCGCCAAAGGCGATTGCCCTTTGGAAGGACGCCGAAAGCATGGCGCCGGCCGGTTTCTCCCAGGCCTGGCATATCGCGCTGCAGGCGCGGGCCCTGGAATGTACCGGGAAAGTCAGCCAGGCCATGCCGCTCTATGACCAGGCCTTGCGCGCCTGCGACACATGGCGGGTGCCCGAATACAGGAGGATCGTGTGCCAGGTCAAAACCGGCTTCGCCGATTCCGCGCTGGCCCAGATGGCCGCGCTTCTGAAGACGGACGCCAATTTCTTCAACATGGCCATCCTTGATTCGGAAATGGAACGCGGCCAGATACAAATCCTCACGGGTCTCGGCGAGATATGGGCCGCCACGGAAGAGCAGATGGCCGACGAAGCCTCCATGCTCGAGAGGCTGAACAAGGAACTGGCCCTCTGGTTCACCCCCGAGCATCCCTTCGCGGAACAAGCCGCGGAACGCATCAAGAAGCTGAAAGATCTGGCCCGCTATCACAACTACGTGCCGTGCATAGCGGCGATCCACGGCAGAGGCGCCATCGAGCGGGACATGCAGCTGGTCATCTCCAAGGAGAGCCGCGAGTTCCGGAACAAGTTCAAAGGGTATCTCGACAAGCTCGCCTATATCCAGAAAGAGGCGGCCTGGTTTCCGTTCCCCAGGATCATGGTCGAGTTCAATAAAAATTACAACCAGTGCGCGGCGAGCCTCAACTGGGCGCTGCAAAGCAACCTCCATACCCCGGAGGCGTTCCGCCGGGCCCTCATCATGGCGACGGACGAAGAGGAGCGCATCACCCGCCTGGAAAAACGCCTCAAGTTCCTGCGCCTTATCCGGGATACCACCCTCTTTTTCCTGACGCTGGTCAAAACGTTTTTCTGGATCGAGGTCGTCGGCCTGCTTCTCGTGCTGGTCGTGCTGCCGCTCCTCCTTTTCTACGCGCAAAAATCCGGCATGGCCTTGCCCTTCGGCTCGATGGCCGGGCAACAATGGCAGATACAGAAAGGCGCGACCTTCATCATCAGCTTCCTGGCGCTCACCGTCGCGCTGCTCAGAACGGTTTTGCGGTTTGAAAAAATCCGGGATTCGCTTCTCGACAAAGCCCGGAAAGCCGAACAGGCCAAACAGGAAGCCCGGCGGCGAATCGCCGCCGAGACGGACCAGAAAAAAAGAAGACGGTAGCCGCCGCTTCCCGGAACACGCCGGACGGGAGCGCGCGGCAGGCCGCATGGCGTTTTCGCGCGCCCCGTTTTCTCCCGCGCCTGGCGGTACGCCTCACTGTGCCTTCAGACAAGGAGCGCGCGTTCCGCGCGGGGCGAAGCGTCATGATATACGTGCGCTTCAGGCCGGAGGAGCCTGACGCCGTCTCAAGGTAACCGGGGCGCTACCGCCGTGGAAGAAGCATTGACACACCCCTCCGGGCGATATACATTTTCAGAAAGTGGAAGGGAGCCGGGCGGCGGTAACGCCGCCAACCCCGCCAGGTCCGAAAGGAAGCAACGGTAACGGTTGTGCCGGGTGTCCGGCTCCTTGAAGGGGCGAGCGTTTGCTCGCCCCTTTCTTGCGCCCCCCGCCGGGGGCTGCGCCTCGCACGCTCCGGGCATCCGCCGTGCCGATCCGAAATAATCGCCGCGCGCTCCATCTGTTTTTTTTTACGTTTTAGGCATTGGAAAACGTTCGGGAATAGAGTAAGCTTCGTGGCTGCTGATCGTATATCACCGGCCCGGAGATCCTCAGACCTCCGCCCTTGCGGCGAACGGAGATCGAGCCCCCGCACAACGTTGCGCCGCCGATCCATCTTCCGGGACGGTCTCTTGCAACCATACGTATAGTATAAGGCAACCTCATGGCCAGAATGATAGATTCCCTCCTCGGCATATTTTCCAGCGATCTCGCCGTCGACCTCGGCACGGCCAACACCTGCGTGTACGTCAAGGGCAAAGGCATCGTGCTGCGCGAGCCTTCGGTCGTTGCGGTGAAAAAAGACATGCGCGGCAACAACGTCGTCCTGGCCGTGGGCCAGGACGCCAAGCGTATGCTCGGCAAGACCCCCGGCAACATTCAGGCGATCCGTCCCATGAAGGACGGGGTCATCGCCGACTTTGAAGTAACGGAAGCCATGCTCCGGTATTTCATCTCCAAGGTGCACAATTCGCGCCGGCTCGTGCGTCCGCGGATCATCGTCTGCGTCCCGACCGGCATCACCCAGGTTGAAAAACGCGCTGTCAAGGAATCCGCCCAAAGCGCGGGCGCGCGGGAGGTCTACCTCATCGAGGAGCCCATGGCGGCGGCCATCGGCGCCAATCTTCCCATCCAGGAGCCCACCTCCAACATGGTGGTGGATATCGGCGGCGGCACCACGGAAGTGGCGGTCATCTCCCTTTCGGGCATCGTGTACTCCAAATCCGTCCGCGTGGGCGGGGACCAGCTGGACGCGGCCATCATGACCCACGTCAAACGCAAGTACAACATGCTCATCGGCGAATCCTCG
>JAJBSY010000334.1 GCA_020861205.1 Deltaproteobacteria bacterium
TCGCTGGCCCGCGCAGCGCTTCGCGCGGGGAACGGCATGCCGGTGGTTCTCAACGCGGCAAGCGAGATAGCGGTTGCAGCGTTTCTGGCCGGTCGCCTATCATTCGGCGGCATAGCGCGCCTTGTCGCAACCGTTATGGAACGCCATGCCGCGAAAAGCGCGCCGCCGCCAGCCAGCCTCGAGGAAATCATGGAAGGCGACCGGCTCGCGCGTATACTGGCCCAAGAGGCCCTGCCCTGAAAAACGGGCGGCGGGGCTGCCGAAAGGACAAGCCGGGAATGTTTCCCGATAGCGGCATACAGCCGACAAGCCTTTGACCCCGCAAGAGGGGATTGACCGTATGGATTCACCTTCCATCCTTACCGCCGCCGCCGGGTTCGTTTCCCTTGACGCGGCGTACAGCGTTCTCGCCATCGTCCTCGTCTTGGGCGGGCTCATCTTTTTCCACGAGCTGGGGCACTTCCTTGCCGCCAAAGCCTTCCGCGTGGGGGTCAAGACCTTCTCCCTCGGCTTCGGCCCGCGGCTTTTCGGGTTCAGAAAAGGCACCACGGAGTACCAGGTCGCGGTCTTTCCCCTCGGCGGATTCGTTTCCATGGTCGGGGAAGCGGATGCTTCCGACATCCCGGAACCGTTTACGGAGAAGGATTCCTTCGCCCTGCGCGCCCCGTGGCAGCGGCTTCTCATTATCATCGCCGGGCCGCTTTTCAACCTGGCGCTCGCCTGGTTCCTGTATTGGGGAATTTTTTACGCCCACGGGCAGGAGTATCTCATCCCCGAGGTGGGCACGGTCACGGAAAACTCGCCCGCGATGCGCGCGGGTATCGAGCCCAAGGACCTGATAACCGAGATCAACGGCTCGCCCATCGAACGCTGGGACGAACTGGTCGCGGCGGTCATGGACAGCAAAGGCGGTGAAATGGTCCTCACCGTCCGGCGGAACGGGGCGCTTCTCCACATGGCGGCGACTCCCGCCCCCTTTGAGCGCAAAACCCTGTTCGGCGAAACCAAAACGTCCTGGGCCATCGGCCTCGCGCCCTCCTACGCCAAGGGCGCGGTTCGGTTCGGTTTCTTCGAGTCCGCAGCCCAGGGCGTGCATCACGCCGTCATGATAACGAAGCTTATTGGCGAAAGTCTCGTCAAAATGTTCGAACGCGTGGTGCCGTTGGATTCCATGGGCGGGCCCATCCGCATTGCCAAAGAGATCCACCAGCAGGCCCAGTCCGGCAGCCTGACGGGCATCATGCTGCTCGCGGCGTTCATCAGCCTGAACCTGGGGCTGCTCAACCTTCTGCCCATCCCCGTTCTGGACGGCGGGCACATCGTGTTCCTGCTGTTCGAGATGGTCCGCCGCAAGCCCGCTTCCGAACGGTTCCAGGAATATTCCATCCGCGTCGGCGTGGCGCTCCTCCTCGGGCTGATGGTTTTTGTCACCTACAACGACATCAGCAAGTGGATCCAGGGAGAACTATGACCCCTGAATCCGCCGCCGCGCCGGTCCGCTCGGGCACCGGCCTCACCCTCGTGCTGGATGCCGCCGAAGGCCCCCTGCGCCTCGCCCTTGCGGACGCCGAGGGCCGCATGGTGTTCGGTTCGTCCGTGCACGCCCCGTCTCGCGGGGTGGAAGTGCTCGCCCCCCTGCTTGACGCCGCCCTCGCCCTTCTGGACAAGCAGGCGGCGGACATCGCCCGCGTTGCCGCCGTGCGCGGGCCGGGCAGCTTTACCGGCCTCCGCCTGGCGACCGCCACCGCGGCCGGGCTCGCCCGGGCCGTTTCAGCCCGCCAGGCGGGACTCGATTACATGCATTGCCTCGCGCGGCAGTGCGCGCCCTTCATGAGCGACCCGGAGCTCCAACTCTGGGTGCTTGTCCGGGCGCGGCGTGACCTTGTCTACGCCCGGGCCTACGCGCGGGTCACGGAAGAAGACCGCCACCCCCGGCCTCTGACGGAACTGGCGGTTCTGCCCGTCGCATCCGGCGAGGCCGCCGGGCGCATCCGTGAAACCGCTTCCCGGCACAACGCATCCCGGGTGCTTCTGGCCGGAAGCGGCGCGATGGAGAACCGGGACATCCTCCTCACCTCCCTTGGCTCCGGGGAACCGTTGCGGGCCGCCGTGCTCGACATCGCCGCGCCCACGCCGGAAACGCTCGCGCGCGCCGCGTGCGAGGCCGAATACGGCGATAAGGACATCGAACCCCTGTATGTCCGCGTCTCGGACGCGGAAGCCAACCTGCCGCAGATCGCCGGCCGGTTGGGCCTCGATCCCGGCGAGGCGGTGCGGCAGCTGCACGCGCTCACACACTCCGGGCCGGATTGCGAGTAACCCCATGGCATTATCCTGCATCGTGTTCGATTGCGACGGCATTATCCTGGAAAGCGTCGACGCCAAAACCGCCGCGTTTTCCAGGATCAGCGACGAGGTCGCGCCGAACCTGACCGGCTCCTTTATCGATTACGTCGTGTTGCACGGCGGCGTCAGCCGGTTCGAGAAATTTTCCTGGCTCATCCGCCAGGCGTTCGGCCGCGACATCACCCCCGAGGAATCGCGTGATTTCGGGGAAAAGTTCATCCATTACTGCCTGGAGGCGGTTGTGGCATCGCCCCTCGTTCCCGGCTTCGAGGAGACCGCCAAACGCTGGCACGGGCGGGTGCCCCTGTATGTCGCGTCCGGCACGCCCCAGTACGAGCTGGACGAGGTATTGCGGCGGCGGGGGCTGGACGGCTACTTCACGAAGATATACGGGACGCCCCCCGCCAAGGCGGCCCTTCTCCTGAACGCCCTTCGCGACAGCGGCGCCGCGCCCGAAGAGACGGTCATGGTGGGCGACAGCAAAACCGACATGGACGCCGCCATCATCGCGGGCACGCTTTTTTACGGCCGGGGCGACTATTTCAAAAACACCCATTGGCCCTGGGGCAGCGACTTGACGCCGCTGAACGACTACCTCGACGCCGTGGCGGCCGGGAAAAAATAATCCCGCTTCGGCTTCCCGGGGGGATTTATTGACGAAGCCCCTTGCCGGAAGACCTCCCGGTTGTGTATACAGGTGGCTGATCGTACCTCCAGAGGCCCCGCGGGCCTGCTGGAGGCATCTTTATGCAAAAGCAGGACAAAGGAATGACCGACGAAGACAAAAACCGCATCCGCGCCCAGATCCTCGCGGAAACAGCCCGTCTGCGGCGGGATGTCGAAGGCCTCAAGGAAGTTACCAAACCTGTCGCGCCCGAAGACATGGACGACATCACCCGCATGGATGCCATCGTCAACAAAAGCGTGAACGACGCGGCGCTGGCCGCGGCGAAATCGCGCCTGGCAAAGTTGGAGTATGCGGCGAAACGCCTTGACGATCCGGATTTGGGCTACTG
>JAJBSY010000403.1 GCA_020861205.1 Deltaproteobacteria bacterium
TGTCCATTTCCGCGGGAACCTCGATGGCGGCGGCTGCTGATGAGACAAAAAAGAAGAGAGCGAGTACGAGCGTCGCGACAGTGCGCATAACATCCCCCTGAGGGTTAGGTGTCCATTGGCGGTCCCCCGCGAAAGCGCAAGAATATAAAGAGTCGCCTGAAACCGCAACAAGTTTCACGTGCGCCCGGAACATCAAAAAGCCCGCCAATGGCGGGCTTTTTGATGTTCCGGTAAAAAACCGGAAGCTACTTCGCGGCCAGATCGGCCAGCACGTCCTTGTATGCGGCCATCTTCTCGTCAATGAGCTTATTGGACGCGTCAGGATCGAGGTTTTCCACGTTGAAGCCGAGTTCGGTCATCTTCTTGGCGAATTCGGGATCCGTGTTGGTCTTGTAGCACGCGTTGTAAAGGATATCGACGATCTCCCTCGGCGTCTTGGGCGGTACTGCGAGGCCGCGGTACGCGCCTTCCACCAGGTCGTAGCCCTGTTCCTTGAACGTGGGCACGTCGGGCAAGCCTGGGAAACGCTCTTCCGTGGCGACGGCGAGCACGTGCATGTCGTTCTTGTATTGAACGCCCATGGTCGTATAGGTCATAAGACCCGTCACATGGCCGCCGAGGAAGGCCGGCATGGCGTCGCCCGTGCCGGTGAAGGGCACGTACGAAATCTTGACGTCGGCCAGCTTGTTGAGGCGAACGACGCCGAGGTGGTTGGCGGTGTTGGATCCGCTGCCGCCCAGCGTGATGGCCCCCGGCTTCTCTTTGGCTGCCTTGATGAAATCATCGAGGGTCTTGATGGGGCTGTCTTTTTTCACGGCCAGGATGTTCGGCGTGGACATGAAAATCATGACGGGCTGGATATCCTTGGTCTGGTAGCCGGAGGCTTTCCGCTGCATGGGCTGAAGGATGATGTGCGGCAGGTTGAAGCCGGCCGTGAAATACCCGTCGGGTTTGGCCCGGATGAGTTCGCCCCAGCCCACGGAACCGCCGCCGCCGGTTTTGTAGGTAATCAAAACGCTCTGCCCCAACTCTTTTTCCATAAGAGGCTGCTGGGCGCGCGCGAAGATGTCTGATTCGCCGCCCGGGTTGAAGGGGATGAGGTACGTCACGGGCTTTTCCGGAAACTTGGCTGCCTGGGCCAGCCCGGCACTGAAGATACATAGGCTCAGAACGCACAGGATGGAGACAATCCGTTTCACATGCATCAGCGAACTCCTTTATACCGGTTGCACGCCGGAGCGGTGGAAACCGTTTCCACGCGTCCGGCGAGGTCTTTCATAGAAAATACTATACCGCAGGCGTACTTTCGCAGCAAGAAGGAATATCCGTTTCGTGCCCTGTCATTCCGGCCCATTTTGTGGTATCAGGCTCAAATTGCGAACGGTGAAAAAAATAACCCGGTTCGGGTATACTCGAGGACGTCATGCGGATCGTCTTTTTAGGGGATATCGTGGGCAGGCCCGGACGCGCCGCCATAAAAACGAAATTGCCGCTCCTGCGGGAAAAACTGCGCCCGAGCGCCGTCATAGCCAACGTCGAAAACGCGGCGGGGGGCATCGGCACCACGCGCGAGACGTTGCGGGAGATCCTCGGCGCGGGCGTGGATATCGCCACGGGCGGCAACCATACCTGGCGCAACCAGGAATTCTACACGGCCCTGGACGAAAACAGGCGGGTCATCCGGCCCGCGAACGTCCACCCGGCATCGCCCGGCCACGGGCACGTCATACACGAACTTCCCGACGGCGCGCGCATCGCCGTCATCAACCTGCTCGGCCGCTCGTTCATGGACCCGTGCGACTGCCCCTTCCGCGCCGTTGACGCCATCCTCGAGACCATTCCCGCCGAGGTGACGCTGCGCTTCGTCGATTTTCACGCCGAGGCTACCAGCGAAAAACGGGCCATGGGGCATTATCTCGACGGCAGAGCCAGCGCGCTGGTGGGAACCCATACCCATGCGCAGACGGCGGACGCCGCCATCTTCCCCAAAGGGATGGCGTACATCACGGATCTCGGCATGTGCGGCGCGGAGCGGGAATCCGTCCTCGGCATGGAACCCGGCGGCATCGTCAGACGGTTTCTGACCGGTCTTCCCGCGCGCTTCAAACCCGCGACCGGCGAAGGGTTGCTGAACGGCCTGCTGGCGGAGTTCGATCCGGCGTCCGGCAGGGCTCTGGACATCGCCATCCTGCGCGAGCGGGCGCCCCGCGTCGTGGACCCCGCCTCCGGGGGAGCCGCCTCTCCGTAAAGCTCGGCAACGGCGCGGATTCTTTTACCGTCTTTCCGCCCGGTTATGCCTCGCCTTGACAGCCCCCCCTTTTGGCTGCATGAACGGGTAACGGATTTTTTAGTGGACAACTCACAGAACCTGTATGGACTGTATACAGGCACAGTCAAGGATGGAACGATGACGGAAACCAATACCGCGACCCGGGAAACGCCCCGTCTCCCCGCAGCCGAAGTTGACCGCCAGATGGCGCTGATCAAACGCGGCGCGGCGGAACTCATCAACGAAGAAGAGCTGCGCAAGAAAATCGCCAGGGGCAAACCCCTGATCTGCAAAGCCGGGTTCGACCCCACCGCCCCCGACCTGCATCTGGGGCACACGGTTCTCATCCACAAGCTCCGCCATTTCCAGGAACTGGGGCACACCATCGTCTTCCTGATCGGTGATTTCACCGGCATGATCGGCGACCCCTCGGGCCGTTCCGAAACCCGTCCGCCCCTTACCCGCGAGCAGGTTCTTGACAATGCGGAAACGTATAAAAAGCAGGTTTTCAAAATTCTCGATTCCGAAAAAACCGTCGTGGAGTTCAACTCCAAATGGCTCGGGAAAATGGATTTCGCCGACGTTATCCGCCTCGCTTCAAAATATACCGTCGCGCGGATGCTCGAGCGCGACGACTTTGAAAAACGGTACAAGGGCAACGTGCCCATTTCCATCCACGAATTTCTCTATCCCCTGATGCAGGGGTATGACTCCGTGCAGCTCAAGGCGGATATCGAACTGGGCGGCAGCGACCAGAAGTTCAACCTCCTCGTCGGCCGCAACCTCCAGGGCCAGTTCGGCCAGGAACCCCAGTGCGTCCTGACCATGCCGCTCCTCGAAGGGCTCGACGGGGTCCGCAAGATGTCCAAGTCTTACGGAAACTATATCGGTATCGACGAACCGGCCTCCGAGATTTTCGGCAAGGTCATGTCCGTGTCCGACGAGCTCATGTGGCGCTTTTACGAGCTGCTTTCGAGCAAGAGTCTGGACGAGATCGCGGCCTTGAAGCGCGCCGTGGAGGAAGGCCGCGAACACCCCAAGGCCGCCAAGGAAGCCTTCGCCATGGAAATGGTCACCCGCTACCACGGCA
>JAJBSY010000269.1 GCA_020861205.1 Deltaproteobacteria bacterium
GGCCGAGGCCGAGATAGTCACGGCTTTCCCAGTAGCCGAGGTTGTGGCGGCATTGGAATCCCATGCGCGCGAAATTGGAGATTTCATATTGCAACAGACCGGCGGTCTCGAGATATTCCGCCCCCTCGACGTACATGGCGGCCTGTTCCTGTTCCTCCGGCAGGGCGATGAGCCCATCGGCGTTGGCCGCGGCCATGGGGGTGCCCTCTTCGAGCGTGAGGCCGTAGCAGGAAAGATGGTCCGGCCGCAGGGAAGCGGCTTCGGCCAGCTCGCGCGTCCAGTCGCGCCGTCTCTGTCCCGGCAGTCCCCAGATCAGATCCAGGCTGACCGAGCTAAAATCGGCGGCGCGGGCAAGTTCGTAAGCCATAAGCGCTTCACGCCTGGTGTGCGGCCTGCCGAGAGCCGACAAGGCGTCGTCGTCGAGACTTTGAACGCCCAGGGATATCCGGTTGACGCCCAGGGACGCGATCTCGTGGGCATACCCGATGGCGAGAAAGGACTCGGGGTTGGCCTCCATGCTGATTTCCGCCTTCGGTGAGACCGTGAAGGCCCTGCGGACCCTGTCCAGGACGGCTTTTACCGCCTTGGGCGGGAGAAGGCTCGGCGTGCCGCCGCCGAAAAAGATACTCTCGACCGGGACATTCCCCAGCGCGTCGCCCCAAAAGGCGATTTCCCGCAACAGGGTGTCCGTGTATGCGCGGAGAGCCTCCGGACCGGGCAGGGGCACGGAATAGAAAGCGCAATACCGGCATTTCGCGCGGCAGAAGGGGACGTGAATGTAGAGCAGCATGACTGGTTGCGTTCTCGCTTCAGGGACACGGCGTCTTGTCCACGATGCCGTTCAGGCAATTTCGCCGTGTCGCATCACGGCGGGCACAGCCCGCCCATGCCAATCTCGAGGGCCTTGGCGCCCTCCGTTTCACAAGGCCGGAGCATTGTGTCATGAACTATCATTTCAAAGGTGAAATGGTTTAGCGGGACAGCCCCCGCGCGGCTTTCGCCAGCTCACCGGCGTAGCGTTCCTCCTCGCTGAACGCGCACCCGCAGTATTGCTGCCGGTATATGCCGAGTTCCTTCGAGGCCTTGATGCCTTCCTGCCAGAAAGGGCGGAAATCCCGGTACAGAAAAGGAACGTTCCAGGCAGCGGCGGCCTTTTCACCGGCCTGCCGCATCCCTTCATGGTCCTGATGCCGCGAATAGAGAAGGGAGGAGGTGAACGCGTCGAATCCGAGATCCCGGGCCGCTTTGGCCGCCGCGTCGAACCGCGACTCCCGGCAATACAGGCACCTGCCGCCTTCGTAACCCAAGGCGGCGCGGCACCAGGATACAAGGTCATATTCGTTTTTTCCCGCGTTATCCGGGCCGTTTTCCGGGAAATACAGCGGTATGCCGTGGATGTCCGCGACCTGCGCCGCTCCTTGGCGGCGACGCAAGTACTCGGACAGAGGATGGATGTTGGGATTATGGAACCAGCCGGCAACGGTATGGCCGTCCTCCCGCAGCGCCCGGACAGGCATGATCGCGCACGGGCCGCAACAGATGTGCAGCAGGACGCGCATGGCTTACTCGTGCTTCGGCACGATGGAGAGCGTCACCCCGACTTCCCCCTCCAGGTCTTGCAGGATGGCGCGCTTGGTGTTCAGCAGGTAAAAGGCCAATTCCGTTTCCGTATGGTAGACCATGGACGTCTGGTTGTTGGCCGCCGCCTGGCGCAATACCTTGTTGATATCGCGCAACGCCTGCATGGCCTGCCATTCCAGGTTGCGCCGTATGCCCGTGCCTTTGCAGAAGGGGCACGGTTCCGTGCTGATTGAAATGGCCGAGGAACCGAGGCGTTGGCGCACGATCTCCAGCATACCGAAAGGTCCGATCTTGCCCACGTCGTAGCGGGCGCGGTCGCCCTTCATGCCGTTTCTGACGGCTTTTTCCACTTCCCGCCAGTGATCGCGGTCCCGCATTTCGATGAAGTCGGCCACGACCTGCCCGCCGATGTCTCGCAGGCGCAGTTGCAGGGGGATGGCTCTGGCCGCTTCCAGGTTGGTGCGGTACGCCATGTCCTCGAAATTGCTTTTGCCGCTGCTGCGGCCGGAGTTGATGTCAATGGCCGTGAGAGCCTCGGTCTTGTCGATGACCAGGCTTCCGCCGGACGGCAGGCTTACTTCCCGGGAATGGATCTGGTCCAGTTGCCTTTGCAGGGAGAATCGCTCGAACAGGCTCTGCCCGCCATCCTGGTGCAGATGGACCAGGTTCTGCTTCTTGGGGAACAGGAGCGAGGCAAGCTCCGTGACCTGGTTGGCCGTGGCCGTATCGTCAACCCACACTTCCTGCACGTCGTCCGTGAGATAGTCCCGCACGGCGCGGGTGGAGAGATCCAGCTCCTCGTAAATAAGGCCCGGCGCGGATGCGGTCTGGCCCTTGGCGCGCACCTCCTTCCACAGCCGTTTCAGGAACAGGAGGTCGCGCTGCAAACTCGTTTTGGTCGCGCCGGTGCTGACGGTGCGCACGATAACGCCGAGGCCGCTGCCCGGCTTGAGCCCTTCGAGGAGGCCGCGCAGCCGCGTCCGTTCCTCTTCGGAATCCACCTTGCGCGAAACGCCGATCTGCTCCCGGCCCGGGGTGAGCACGAGGAAGCGGCCCGGCAGGGAAAGGTAGGACGTCAGAAAGGCTCCCTTGGTGCCCGCCGGCTCCTTGACAACCTGGACGAGAATCTCCTGCCCCGGCTTGAGCACTTTCTGGATGGGCGGGTATTTGCGGCCCTTGGCGGGGTCATGGTGCGCCACGTAGTATTCCGGGTGGACTTCGTCGATCTGGAGAAAGCCGTTTTTCACCCCGCCGGCGTACGAGACGAACGCGGCCTGCAAATTCGCGTCGATATTGCTGACGACGCCCTTGTAAATATTGCCCTTGACCTTGGCCTGGTGCTGCATTTCCACATAGTATTCGACCACCGCGCCTTCTTCGGCCAACACAACCTCGACCAGTTCGCCCGAGAGCACGCTGATGAACATTTTGCGCTTGCCGCCGGAAGGTTTCGCCTCGGTTCCGGCCTCGGTTTTTCCCTCTTTGGCGCCGCTTTTACCACCGCTTTTCCGGGGGGAAGCGGCGGCGCGCGCACCGGTTTGCGGTTCGGTTTCAGGCGCTGGGGAAAGCTCCCGCCCGCTTATACTCTCAGACGAGGCGGCACTTACCGGTGCGTTGTGCTCCGTGACCGGGGATGCGGCTTTTTCCTGCCCGCCGGACCTGGATTTATTCCGGCGCCGCCCGCCCCGGCGCGATCTGCGGGAAGCCGGTTTGGCGCCGTCGGCCGGCGTTTCGAGCGCTCCGGCGGTTTGGGCGGGCTGTTCGGGAG
>JAJBSY010000002.1 GCA_020861205.1 Deltaproteobacteria bacterium
TCCTTCTGTGCGTCCTCGCTCTGTCCGGCTGCGGCTACGGGTTCGGCGCCGACGGGCCGTCCGTGCTTGAAGCTCCTGCCGGCGTCGGGTTGCCCACCCTCAAGTTCAAGAGCGTGGAAAGCCCTACCTTCCATACCTGGCTGCCGTACATCATCCGCTCGGAAATGCGCGACGAGATCGCCGCGCGCGACCTTGCCCGATGGGTGGATTCCGGGCCGGCGGATTACGAGCTTGAAATCAAGGTGGACCAATTCACCTTCCGTTCCTGGATTACGGACAGGGACGACGACACGATGCTCTATTCGGCCGCCATGGTCCTTTCGGGCACGATTTACCGGGGCAACAGCAACGAGGTCGTCTGGCGGTCCGGCAAGATAAGCTACAGTCAATCGTACGAAACGGTCCAGGAACGCGTCGCGGCCTCCGACCTGACCCGCGAACTCGCCCGCAGGTTCGCCACCGCCATGCGGCAGGCGTTCTAACCCGTTCCGGGAAAGGGAAATGGCTCGCCCAGGATTCACCATCTGCGTGTGCCCGGACAGGTACCTTGTCCGGACGCACATTGAAGCGGCGCTCGGGGAAAGCATCCCGGAAGGCGGTTCCCTTCTCGGCGCCGCGGCCCCGGCCGCCTGGGAACGCCACGCCTTCTGGGGGGATGACCCCCTGCCTTCCCGGTTCTGGGAACATCTGACGCTCCAGGGGTTGGTCGGCACGCCCAAAGCCGTCATCGTCCACAACGCGCAGAACATACCGGCCGACGGCTGGAAGAAAATATCGTCCGTCCTGGGTTCTCCCAATGCGGATACCTGGCCCTTTTTCTGCCTGTACGTCGCCTTCGAGCGCGGCAAACCCAAAATTCCCGCCCATATCGCGAACCTGGCCTGTATGCGGTTCGCGGCCGAGCAAGGCTGGGTGTGGTCCTCTCCCGGCCTCGACGAGCGGGGAAAAACGCGCTTCGTACAGGAAGAAGCCCAAAAACGGGGCCTGTCTTTCGCTCCCGGCGCCCTGGAGGCCGTGGCTTCCCGCCTGCCCCCCGATGCCGCCGCCATCGGGACGGAGTTGGACAAGCTGGCGCTCGCGGCAACGCGGGGCGTCATCGCGGCGGACCTTGCCGATATTCTCGACCACGAGGCCGAGCCGGACGTCTTTTCCCTGATCCGCGACCTGCAGCAACGGCGCGGCTCCCTGTCCGTCTGGGAGCAGGCCCTCGCATCCGGGCGCGGTTCCGACTCCATGGCCTTCGCCTTCCTGGCCATGCTCACGCGGGAAGCGCGGCAGCTCTGGCAGATCGCGGCGGGCGAACCCGTACGGCTCCCGCCGCAGGTTATATCGGCAAAGACCGCGCTGGCCCGCTCTCTCGGGCTTGCGGGCATTGCGAAACTCTGGCACCTTGCTCTTGAGGCGGACAAAGGCGTGAAGACCGGGGAGCGGACTCCCGACCAAGCCTTGGACAATCTACTCGCTTCGCTGTCCCTCCTCTTTTCCTCTTCGGGCGGGGCAGGCAGATAAGGCCGCTTGCCGTGATACCGCGCCTGACGAAACCACCCTTCCCCGCGGCGCGCCCCTCCGGGACGCGAACAGCCGCTCCCGTATTCCGGGCCTTCATGGCGCGTAACGTGATCATTCCCCCCCGGCCGTTTCTTCGCCTCCCCTCTTGCCTAAACGCGAGGACTGCTTACTTATGATGCAGCACACCCAGGGACACCGAAAGCGCCTGCGTGAACGCCTGACGAAGGCGAGCCACGCCCTTGCCGATTACGAGGTTCTCGAACTTCTGCTCGGCCACGTCCTTCTCCGGCAGGACACCAAACCGCTGGCCAAGGAGCTTATACGGCGGTTCGGCTCCTTGCGGGGCGTGCTGGATGCCCGGACGCAGGAATTGGCGGCTGTTCCGGGGTTTGGTCCCTCGCTGGAAGCGTACTGGATACTGCTTCGTGAAGTGATGGCCCGGTATGTGGAATCCCCCGCCCGGTGGCGGACGGAGCTGTGCTCTCCCCAGGCCGTGGCGCACATGGCAAGAATGCGTCTTGCCGCCTGCGCCCATGAAGAGTTCTGGGTAGCCTTCCTGGATACCCAGAACAGGCTTATCGCTTGGGAAATGGCCTCCAAAGGATCTGTCCACACGGTCCCGCTTTATCCCAGAGACGTCATGGCGCGAGCCCTGACCCTCAAAGCCTCCAGTTTGATCCTGGTCCACAACCACCCCGGTGGAAGCCCGAGACCTTCCGGCGCGGACGTAGACCTGACCAAAAAGGTCCAGACGGCCGGCGAGGTCCTGGGGATACGGTTGACGGACCATGTGATCGTAACGGACGACAGCTGCTACAGCCTTGTGGAAGACTGCATAATACTCTGAGCATTCCGCGGCTTAGAATACATCCGGATAAAATACTTCCCCGGATTTATTCATGGCGGTATGTTGTATGTGTTTCGTCTGCATGTTTTCCGATTGCGCCAAGCCCGATAAACCGGAAAAGACTCCAAAGGTCGCGTTTCCGGTTTCCCGACTTGCGGGCGCCGTCGCGATTGGAGTTTTTTTGTTCCACTCCGTGTACCGCTATGGGCGTCCCAAAATCCGCTCTAAAGGGGAACTTTCATGAACGATGATATTTTTCGGCCCGGAGACGATGCGAGCTCGGGCCTGACCGATAACTCCACCATAGATTCGCCCGTAACCCCGGACGACTCAGCAAAAAATTCCACCCCGGACTTCCCCGACGTCCTGCCGGTCCTGCCGGTAAGGGACATCGTGCTCTTCAATTATATGATTCTGCCCCTGCACGTCGGGCGCGAAGCGTCCGTCAAGGCGGTTGACGCCGCCCTTAACGGCAGCCGCTATCTTTTCGTCCTGACCCAGAAAGAAGAAGGCGTGGACGAACCCGGCCCCGGGGACCTCTACACCACGGGAACCGTGGTTATGGTCATGCGTATGCTCAAAATGCCCGACAACCGCCTGAAATTGCTGGTGCAAGGCGTCAGCCGGGCGAAAGCGAACGCCTTCGTGGAACGGGAAGGATACCTCGAGGCTTCCATCACCCCGCTGGTAGAGCCGGAAGAATATCCTCTTTCGGTCAAGGTCGAGGCCATGATGCGCGCGGCGCGCGAGCAATGTGAAAAAATTCTCGCCATGCGCGGCATGGCCTCACCGGAAATCGTCACCGTGCTCTCCGGGCTTGACCATCCAGGCAGGCTTGCGGACCTCATCGCCTCCAATCTGCGCCTGAAAATCGAGGACGCTCAGGCGATTCTGGAGTGTCTCGATCCCGTCGAGCGCCTTTCGATGGTCAACAAACACCTTTCCAAAGAGGTGGAGGTCACCAACATCCAGGCCAAGATCCAGGAA